>RFHT01000276.1 GCA_003696835.1 Bacteroidota bacterium | reverse complement strand
GTTACCGCCGTAAGTGCCGGCAACCATGCCATAGCGGTGAGCATCGTAGCTCGGTTGCTGGGCACCCATTGTAAAGTGGTGATGCCTCCTACCTCCAGCCCAGCTGCCATTGAACGGTGCAAAAAGCTGGGGGCAGAAGTGGTCGTGGTGGGTCATGTTTCGGAAGCTTTTACCGAAATAGAGCGCATTCAGCAAACGGAGGGGCGTACTTTTGTGCACCCTTTTGAGGGCCCTCTTACCGCCCTGGGAACGGCCACACTCGCCCTGGAGTATTACCAGCAGGCGGGCAGGCTGGACGCTGCCATTATTCCTATAGGCGGTGGCGGGCTGGCAGCCGGCATGTCTGCTGCTTTCAAACAACTCAACCCGCACATACGGCTCTTTGGGGTGGAAGCCGAAGGCGCACCTAATATGTACAACAGCTTTAAGCTGGGCAAACCGGCAAAAAACGCCGAAGTGCATACCATTGCTGCCAGCCTGGCGCCTCCCTATTCCCTTCCTTACAGCTTTGGTTTGTGCAAACAGTTTCTGGAAAAAGTGGTGCTGGTGTCTGATGATGAACTGTGCAAGGCGATGGCCATTGCTTTTGAAGACCTGAAAATGGTATTGGAGCCTGCCGGGGCAGCCTCCATGGCTGCCTTGCTGGGCCCGCTCAGGGAGGAATTGAAAGGCAAGCGGGTAGGCATTATTGCCTGTGGCTCCAACATTGATATGGACCATTTTGCCCGGTATGTACAGCGCGGTATGAGGCTGCAGGAACAACAAACACATGCCAGCCAGTAAAGGCTGCACACCCTGGTCGGGAAGCTTATGCCACCAGGTCTCTCAAATCCAGCACCACTTCTTCGCCGAAGTTGGGAGCTTTCAGCAACTTGAGCAGTTCATTGGCCACAAAGTCGGGCGTCCATAGCTTGCCCTCTTCCTTCAGTTGGCGAAAACGCCCTACCTCCCGGAAGTTTTCCTCTTGCTGTGCGCGCAAAATTTCCTGCATGGCGGTATCCACTACTCCGGGTGCAACCGATGCTACCCGCAGCGGGTGGGGTTCATAACTTTGTTCCAGAGCCAGGCAGCGGCTGTACATTTCCAGGCCCGCCTTGGTGCTGCAGTAGGCGCTCCAGGCATGGCGGGGCTTGCGCGCAGCTCCGCTGGAAATGTTGAGCAGCTTTTTGGGCACCGCCCACTCCTGTGTGCGCCGCACAAATTCGTGGGTCATCAGCATAGGGGTGCTGAGGTTTACATTAATGTGCTGTACCAATTGCTCGGGCTCATTTCCTGCTTTTCCAACCGGTGCCACGGGTTCCAGCAGGGCTGCATTCTGAATAAACGTAACAGATTGCACCTCATTTCGGGAGAGATCTTCCAGTATGACTCCCATGAGGTGCAGCGCATCATAGGTGTGGGCCAGGTCCTGCTGGTAATAGCGCAGGGCACAGTGCGTCGCTTCGGCTTCCATTTGCAGTTCCCGGTTAGGAGTGCGCGAAATGCAGTACAGCCGGTTTTCGGCTGAAAGCAGGGCATAGGCCAGGGCTTCTCCTATGCCACGGGAGGTACCGGTAATGATGTAGTGATGCATAGTAAAATTTGCGTTAAGCGGCAGGGCGGTCAAATTCCAGGCGCATTCCCCTCACTTGCTGGTCGAATTCGCCATGCTGATATACCAGGCGGCCGTTTACGATGGTTTGTTCCACCTGGGAATGGAACTGGGTTCCTTCCAGGGGTGACCAGCCGCATTTGTAGCGTATATTTTCTTTGCTTACCCTCCAGGGCTTGTTGGGGTTTACCACCACCAAATCGGCAACATACCCCTCGCGTATAAACCCTCTCTTTGCAAGCTGGAAACAAAGTGCGGGTGCATGACTCATTTTTTCCACCACTTCCTCCAGGGTATAGACTCCCTGTCGCGCCAACTCCAGCATGGCAGGCAAAGCGTGCTGTACCAGGGGGGCTCCAGAGGGGGCCTGGGTATAGGGGCGCATTTTTTCCTCCAGGGTATGGGGAGCATGATCCGTAGCCACAATGTCCAGCTTACCAGTCCTAAGGGCCTGACGGAGCGCTTCCCGGTCGGCCTGAGTTTTCACCGCGGGGTTCCATTTGATGAGGGTGCCCTTGGTGGCATAGTCGGCATCGGTAAACCACAAATGGTGTACACACACCTCCGCGGTGATGCGCTTTTCGGACAGCGGAATATCTGCGGAGAACAGCTCCAGTTCTTTGGCCGTAGATATGTGCAAAATATGCAGGCGGGTGCCGTATTTTCTGGCCAGGCTTACCGCCTGAGAAGAGGAGGCAAAACAGGCCTGGGCTGAGCGTATGAGGGGGTGCATGTCTATGGGAATATCGTCGCCGTATTGCTCCTTCGCCTTGCTGAGGTTGGCCCTGATGATTGCTTCTTTTTCGCAATGGGTGGCTATGAGCATAGGCAGCTTGCGAAACAAGTGCTCCAATACCTGCTCGTCGTCCACCAGCATATCGCCGGTGGAGGAGCCCATAAATACCTTTACACCACACACCTTGCGGGCATCGGTGCGCAGCACCTCCTCCAGGTTGTGGTTGGAGGCTCCCATGTAAAAGGAATAGTTGGCAGCGGAGACCTCTGCTGCGCGCCGGTACTTGGCTTCGAGCAAGTCCTGGCTCAGGGTTTGAGGCAGGGTGTTGGGCATTTCCATAAAAGAAGTGATCCCTCCGGCCACTGCCGCCCGCGATTCGGTAAAGAGGTCGGCTTTGTGAGTAAGTCCCGGCTCGCGAAAGTGCACCTGGTCGTCAATCACCCCCGGCAACAGCAGCTGCCCCCGCAGGTCCAGGCGCAGGTCGGCTACCGGCCTGAGGGCCTTGCCCAGGCTGTGAATGAGTCCATCTTTTACAAACACATCCCCCTCCCAGCTTTTTCCCTCGTTTACAATGCGGGCGTTTTGAAGCAATATACTGGACATATTTGAATTTCTGTTTTGAAAGGCCACAAGATAGAGAAGATTTATGTAAATTTGCCCTCATCACCGAAAAGAACTTTCCTAAACCTGATGCATTCATCTTCACTACACATCGCAGTTGCCGGCAATATTGGTGCTGGCAAAACGACACTTGTACAAATGCTGGCCGACCACTACGGTTGGCAGGCCCATCTGGAGGCCGTTGACAACAATCCCTACCTGGAAGATTTTTACATGGACATGGCTCAGTGGGCCTTCCCTCTGCAAATTTACTTTCTCAACAGTAGGTTTAACCAGGTACATGCCATCAAAGAAAGTAAACACACCATCATACAGGACCGCACCATTTACGAAGATGCCTACATCTTTGCCAAAAACCTCAGAGACTCTCGCTATTTGTCCGAAAGAGATTTCAACACCTACTTCAGCCTCTTTCAGTCCATGAGCAAAATGATACAGCCACCCGATTTGCTCATTTACCTCAAAGCCAGCATTTCCAAACTCATCGAACAAATTTCGCGCAGAGGCAGAGAATATGAAACCAACATCAGCATACGCTATCTCGAGGACCTCAATCGCAACTATGAAAGCTGGATAGGCCAATACACAGAGGGGCCCCTGCTGGTATTGGAAATTGATCAGCTGGATTATGTGAACAGGTACAAAGACTTCGAGTATGTACTTGAGCGGGTCGATCAGACGCTGGGTAGTATGCGGTTGCAAATTTCACCTGGCACCCGCTGAAAGCGGCTGTTTGAGTTCAGCAAAAAACCTATAACCCATGTTATTACTTCGTTTGTTTTTGATTGTGCTCCTGGCTTATGGTTTGCTTGGCAGCTGCTCCCGGCGCCCTGAAAAGGAGCAAAAGGAAGGCTTGACTGAGTATGCTTCTAATATAGATACCCTTCCCCACGACTGGCCAGTTCCGGCCAGCATTCCCACCAAGTATTTGCTGGGCAAATATGAGCCTTCGCAGGACAGCCTCTTTGTCAAGGTGGAGCCACCTTATGGACAGGACAATGGCCTGGGGTATTTGCATAAAGAAACCTATGAGGCCTTCAAACGCATGCATGAAGCAGCTAAATCAGATGGCATCTCCCTGGTCATCAAATCTCCTACCCGCAATTTTTACCGCCAAAAGGAAATATGGGAGGCCAAATGGAACGGGAGCCGCAAAGTGGAAGGACAGAACCTCTCCAAAAGTGTGCCCGATCCCGTGCAGCGGGCCCTGGTCATACTCAGGTACAGCTCCATGCCGGGCACTTCCCGCCATCACTGGGGCACCGACATCGACCTCAACGCCTTCGAAAATGACTATTTTAAGTCCGGACAGGGCCTGAAAGAATACAACTGGCTACAGGCCCATGCTCACGAATATGGGTTTTGCCAGCCCTATACCCCCAAAGGGCCCGAACGACCTGATGGATATGAAGAAGAGCGCTGGCATTGGTCTTACCTGCCACTTTCCAGGCCCTATCTCGAGGCATACTCCCTCAGCATTACCCACGACTCCATACGTGGCTTTGCAGGGGCTGAAACGGCTGCCCGCATAGATGTCATCAGTAAGTACGTAATGGGGATTAACCCTGCATGTAAATAAGGATACGGGAGGCCTATCCCCATACTTTGGTGCCCTCGGTGCAATTCTGACAAATGTCTATGGTTTTTCTTGACTGCAAAATGCGGTTGCGAAAGGCTTCATAAGCCTCATTGCGCCATATTTCCCCAAAGCTGCGTTCGCGCAAGTCGCCCATCTGGTATTGAGCGTCTTTGTCGAAGCAGCAGGGCAGTACCCTGCCATCCCAGGTAATTTCGGCCCCCTGCCACAGCTTCCAGCATTGGTTTTTCAGTTTGTTTTTAATGCGGTAGCTGCCGTCGGGCTGGCGGGTATAGCGGCTGTATTTGTCCAGGGTAGGAATAAGGGGACTACCCTGGGCATATTCATATATTTGGGCGGTTTTTAAGGCAACCCGATCTACGCCCAGTTTTTTCCCCATCTGAAGAATGGCGTCTATTTCGTGCTCGTTGGGTTTCACCACCAAAAACTGAATGACGATATGGGGATGCAAACTTTTTAGTTTTGAACGCCAATACACCAGGTTTTGCACTCCTTCTTTGACCTTTTCCAACTTCCCTCCTACCCGGTAAGATTCATACGATTCCTGCGTAACTCCATCAATGGAAATTAATACTTCGGACAGTCCACTTTCTACGGTTTGCCGGGCTTTTTCGTCGGTGAGGTAATGCCCATTGGTGCTGGTGGCACTGAACACCCCCCGGCTGCGGGCATAAGCAGCCATGTCCAGAAACTGCTTGTGCAGGTAGGGCTCACCCTGGAAGTAGAGCAGCAGGTAAATCAAGTCCGGAGATAGCTCATCCAGGATACGGCCATAGAGGTCCATGTCCATCATGCCCGTAGGCCGGGTAAAAGCCCTCAGGCCCGAAGGGCACTCCGGGCACCGCAGGTTGCAAAAGGTGGTGGGCTCAATGCCAATTTTAACTGGTCGGCCACGATGAAATGCCTTCTTACGAAGCAGGGAGTAATAGTATGAGGCATAAATCTGCTGGAAATTCCACAGTTTGCGGGCAGTGAGGGTACCGGCTAATATTTGGGCTTTTCTGGATATAGATAAATCCACAATGAATCAATATACTTAACAGAAGACCCTATGCGGGTATCTGATGGAAGCTGTGAGCGAAAATATGGTACATTTTCCGTTTCTCCTATTACAAGTAAGAATTTAGACCGACGAATCCCTTTTCGCAACTTGTTACCAATGATAAGAGAAAGTAAAATTGGTGCTTATTTTTGAAATATAATAGGTAATATTTATATATTTGCCCCATGTAAGAATGCGTGATATTTATGTCCATTTTTTATTACAAATTGTCCATTAAATTTTTTTCATGAACTGTCCAGACAAAAGGCTAAGCTGTAAAATTACGGATGTAAATGGTTATTTTTCAACCTTTTAAGATTTGCCATATAAATAGATGAATTCGGGAATGGTTATTGTCATTTTTCCAACCATAACCCTAACCCCCAAACATGCACGCATGTAGCAATTTGCAAGTATTTGATAAATTTACCCTACAAGGTGCTAATAAAACGCTATAAATGAAACTCATCACCCACCAACCTTCCTCTAAACCATTCTACCTTTTTTTATTGATCCCCCTGATATGTGCAAGTGCGAATATACAAGCCCAAACCTTTACGCTTAGGGATACCATCAACCAGGTGGCAACCGCCATCCTGGATGTGAACCATGCGGGGAATTACGTCACGGTGCAGGATCCTTCTGCCTTTCAGGAAAACGACCGCGTATTGCTCATCAAAATGCAGGGCGCAGCCATAGAAGAAAGTAACGACAGCGGATTTGGCACCATCGGCAATACCAATGGCGTTGGCCTGTATGAAATAGCAACGATATGTAGCATTTTGGGGAACAACGTCATTTTTCAGTACCACATGGTCAATGACTATGCGCCACTGGGTACCTTTTCGGGCAAAATGCAAATGATCAAGATTCCTCAATATGCCGGTAATGTAAATGTAACGGGAGCCCTGACGGCCCCGGCCTGGAATGGCAACACCGGCGGTGTACTGATTTTTGAGGCTACGGGTACCATTACGCTCAATGGAGACATCGACATGAGCGGAAAGGGATTCAGAGGGGGACATTTGCTGAACTCCAACTATGTGTGTATCCCTTCCATGGACGGAGACAATGCAGACGAAAACAGCGTGTTGGCATATTACTCGCTGTCAAGCGGAGAAGGAGGATGTAAAGGAGAAGGCATAGCAGAATACATTCCCCTCAAAGAAACCGGAAAAGGCAACCAGGCCAATGGTGGCGGGGGAGGTAATAACCACAATGCCGGCGGCGGCGGCGGCGGCAATTACGGTATTGGAGGGAGTGGCGGTACCCGCCAGGCCACTACCACGGCTCCCATTCCGATATGCAGGGGCAACCACCCCGGCGAACCGGGCACCCTGCTGGCAGGCCTGGGCTACG
>RFHT01000275.1 GCA_003696835.1 Bacteroidota bacterium | reverse complement strand
TGGCCAGCGGAGGCGTCTCTATCGCAGCCCTGTTCCTGGCAGGCTATCTGCCGGGCATATTGGTAGGTCTCATGCTCATGGCAGTTGCTGGTTATTATGCTTTCAAGAATAAATATCCCGTAGGAGAAGCCTTTGCCTGGCGTCCGGCCCTTTCTGCCTTTGTAGATGCCGTTCCCAGCCTGCTGCTCATCATCGTGGTGATAGGGGGCATGGTAGCGGGTTATTTCACTGCGACGGAAGCTTCGGCGGTGGCCGTGTTCTACACCCTGGTGCTGGGTTTTATTTACAGAGAAGTAAACTGGCGTAAGCTGCCCGGTATTATGCTGGCCACGGTTGGCACTACTTCCATCGTGATGCTGCTCATTGGTACCTCCATGTCCATGTCGTGGGTCATGGCCTATGAAAATATCCCTCAAAACGTGAGTGAAGCCTTGCTTTCCATCAGCGACAATAAAATTGTGGTGCTGCTCATCATCAATTTTATTCTGCTGGTGGTGGGCACATTCATGGATATGACTCCGGCGGTGCTCATCTTTACCCCCATCTTTCTGCCCATTGTCACCGCTCCGGGTATTGATATGGATCCCACCCATTTTGGCATCGTCATGGTGCTCAACCTGTGTATCGGCATTTGTACGCCTCCGGTGGGGTCGGTGCTGTTTGTGGGAGCTGCGGTGGCCCAGCGCAAAATCAGCCAGGTTATACGGCCCCTGCTGCCTTTATTTGTGGCCATGATCATCGCCCTCATCATTGTGAGTTATGTGCCCTGGCTGAGCCTGTGGCTGCCCAGGGTATTTGGCTATTGAGCCGGAAATCAGGAAAGGTGGAGCCTCAATGTCTCCCAGCTTTGGCGGAGCCAGGAGAGGGGGCCGGTTTCGGGCTCCAGGGTTTCGGCGGCCTGGGGAGGTACAGGTAGGGCCAGCAGCACGTATATCGTGGCTGCTAAGAGCAGCAGAGAAAAGAAAATCACGACGATATATTGGTGCTTTTTCATCAGGATGATACCCTGTTGTGTATTTTTTAGCCAAATCAAGAACGCCAGAATTCTGCCCATTTTCAAATCATTTTGTACAAGCGTGGCATTTGGGCGAATAAGCGTGCCTATCTGATGTATGAAATAGACGTTTTTCAGAGATTTTTTCCATGTGAACCCAATCCTTACATTCTGCGAACATTTGTTTTGCCAAGTGTTTTGTGAATCAAATAATTTTGCGGATTATTGCGGACAAATTGACAAACAACACCTTATGACAACTACTACTGCTCCTCACAAAAAAACCTACAACCTGTTTAATGAGGTGTGTGGGTTTGTGGATGATGTAGCCAGTTACATCGATATCCACCCTGGTTTGCTGGCACAAATCAAGCAAACCAACAGCATTTACAAAATGCATTTCCCCCTTCGCAGGGACGATGGCTCCTACGAAACCATAGAAGCCTACCGCATTCAGCATTCACATCACAAAACTCCCGTAAAAGGCGGCATACGCTTCAGCACCCACGTAACGGAGAGCGAAGTGGCGGGCCTGGCAGCACTCATGACGTATAAATGCGCCATAGTGAACGTGCCTTTTGGCGGTGCCAAAGGCGGGATAAAAATCCGCAAATCGGACTATAGCGAGCGGGAAATCGAAAAAATTACGCGCCGCTATGCATTTGAGCTCATCAAGAAAAACTGCCTGGGACCTGCCCTGGATGTGCCTGCGCCCGACTACGGCACCGGCGCCCGCGAAATGGCGTGGATAGCCGATACTTACGCGGCATTTTACCCCAACTCTGTCAATGCCAATGCCTGTGTTACGGGTAAACCCCAGTCGCAATCGGGCGTACGTGGCCGCACCGAGGCCACCGGCCTGGGGGTATTCTACGGGCTGAGAGAGGCTACTGGCATAGCCGAAGACATGAAGAAACTGGGCCTGACCACCGGCCTGGCCGGAAAAAAGGTCATTGTACAGGGGCTGGGCAATGTGGGCTACTGGGCAGCCAAGTTTTTGCAGGACGATGGAGCCGTCATTACCGGTATAGCCGAATACGAGGGCGGCATTTTTGACCCCAATGGTCTGGATGTAGAAGAAGTACTCAAGCACCGCCAGGAAACCGGCTCTATCCTCGATTTCAAACGGGCCCAAAATGTGAAACACTCTGCCGACCTGCTGGAGTATGAGTGCGATATACTGGTGCCTGCAGCCCTGGAAAACCAGATCACCCGACAGAATGCCGCCAACATCAAGGCCAAAATCATCGGCGAGGCGGCTAATGGTCCCGTCACGGCCGATGCAGCACGCATACTGGCCGACAAGGGGGTGTTTGTGTTGCCCGATCTCTACCTCAATGCCGGTGGAGTTACGGTTTCTTACTTTGAATGGCTCAAAAACCTCTCGCGGGTTTCCTTTGGGAAAATGGGCAAGCGGTATGAGAAAATCAAATACCAGGAAATCATTGATGCCATAGAGTCGGCCGCCAACATTCGCCTGCCCGAAGAGCAAAAGCGAAAAATTGTACACGGAGCCGAGGAAAGAGACATTGTGTATTCAGGCCTGGAAGAAACCATGGTGGTGGCCTACCACAACATCCGCAATACCATGCTGGAAAAAAAGGTGCCCAACCTCAGACAGGCCGCTTTTGTGTCGGCTGTCAATAAAATCGCCATCAGCTACATGGATCTGGGAATTTTCCCCTGATGCC
>RFHT01000274.1 GCA_003696835.1 Bacteroidota bacterium | reverse complement strand
GGCACAATGGCGATGTTGGTGTAGGGAAAGTCTTTTCCCCTGATTTTTACTGGCGGATTGAGGGCCGAATTGCGGATGGTACCGTCGGGGTTTTCATACACCAGGTACAGACGCTGCCCCTGCCTGAGGTTCACCGACTGAAATTCTACACATACATTCAGCTGGTGAATTTGTTTTCTGCGGGCCGCTTTCACCGGGTTTTGCTGCCCGCCTGCCTGCACATTGAATACTTCTATGTTGGCCACTTTGAGGAGCTGGGGTGCTTCGGATACTGCTTCTTCGGGTGCATACAGCTGCCTGAGGCTGTCGAGCTGCTGTTTGAGCTGCTCATTTTCCACCACCAGGCTGTCGTACTCCAGCAATTTCTCTATTTCCAGGGTATTGCGTTGCTCCAGCAGGCGCTGCCGCAGCTCATTGGCCCGCTGCCTGAGCATCTCAATACTGTCTGCCTGCACCTGACTGCTTTGCTCCAGCTTGTTGATCCAACGCAGCATGGCCTCCAGCTCCAGGTACTTGTCCATGAGCACCTGGTCTTTGTTCATCAGGCTCTGGCTTTGGGCACTGAGGGTATCCTCCAGAAACTGCACACTTTGCTCCAGCTCTTCTATTTCCGCCATGAGGTCGGCTGCATGCACCAGGCGGGATACCTCATCAAAAGCCTGCAATGGGCCGGAGCCAGAACGGAAAAAAAGCAAAACGAGCAGCACACCGATCAGCAGCAGGCTGAGCAGCAGCAGCAAAATTCTCGTCAGGCGGTTGGGGGCATCTTGGGCCATATACTTCAGGATGAAGGGGTAAATAATTTTACTATGCGGTTGATAAAATTGGCCACAGGAGCCACAAAGGTACCCAAAACCACCAACAGAATAAAGCCTGCCAGGATGAGAAAGATGATTTTGCCAATTTTGGGAATGCCTAAATCGGGTATGAGGTTGGCCAGTGAAAACTGGTAATTATACGCTTCTGGCGGCTCAAAATCGGGAATGATTTCGTTGGGGGCGCGAATGTCCCAGCTACCCTTCACCAGTATGGGCATCACAAAGGTGAAGGTCACCTGGTCGGCGTATTTGCGCAGGCCGAGGTTTTCTTTCCAGCTGCCAATGTTGTTGAAAAAAATGTCCACGTAATAGGCGCGGTTCCAGAAAGTGGTGTCATTGGGATTTTCAAGGCGCCTTTCCGGCGGCTCATACATCACGTCCACTTTGGCGCTCATGTCTGTTTCGGGCCGCAGGTAGCTGCTCAGCAGGGGCACGGCTTTTCCCCTGTGCAGATTGGGAGAAATGCGGTTTTCGCTTTTTTCAGTATTGACCTTAATGGAGTCGCAATAAATGGCGCCTATGCCAATATCGGGTTTTTCGTTCTGGCTGCTGTCGGTTTTGATGTACCAGGGCGATTTGTCGGGAATGACCTTGAGCACAATGTGCAGGTTGTTGTAGCGGTAGTCGTTGATTTCCCTTTTGAGTTTGCCCAGGGGAATTCTGTCCAGCAGGCTGTCGGAGGGATGGTTGGAGGAACCTTTGTACCAATATGCGGGATAGGTAACGCGCTGTTTGTCCTCAGCACTCAACCCAATTCGGGGCCCTTTCAGGTCGGGCACAATGGTAACATTGACCGAAAAGGTGGTCAGCCACAGCTCCATTTCCAGGTCCTCTACCAGTACGCCGTTTTTGTTGGATTTAATTTTTTTGCGGTACACCCGGTAAGGCTTGTTTTTTTTGGATGTAAAGCCAAATAATGCCTGCAAGGGCCGCTGAGGCGGGGTGTAGAGCTTTACATTGCTCACAGAAGCCGTGACATTGGGCAGGCCAAAATTGTCGTGATCGGGGTCATAATTAAACCCACTGATGTCAAATACCCGCATGCCCCGCTGGGGGTTTCGGCCAAAAAACTCCCGATTCCAGTGTTTCACGCTGTAAAGGTGCACCTGGGGGCCTTCAAAATTGCTCTGGGTGGCCTCCCGCTCGCCCCGCTCTTCCATGCGGTAAATGATCTTGTCGTCGCGCGTGAGCTGCTCCTGCGCAGCAGCAATGAAGTTTTGCTTCACCTTCTCCTCAAACATGCTCATGGAGTCGGGAAAGTGTTCGTTCGGAACTCTGGTGTATGGCGGAGACATGCTGAGGTTTACCACAAACAGAATCAGCAATGCTACCCCCAAAACAAGTGCAACCCGGGATACTGTTTTATTCATCAGATGGGTTTAATTTCGGTAATGATGATGTGTTTATCCTACTAATATACGATTTTTCAAACAATTCCCTACATCTGAGGGAGGAAGATGCAGGTGGCAGTTGGATTGTCGATTAGCCCCTTGGGGCACCCAGCCAGGTGGAGCAAAGGTTGAGGAAGGTTGGCATCACCTGAAAGGTATCTTCCGGCTGCACCCTCAAAACTGGCTAATTTCCCACACCCTCACACTACGATCCCTGGAAGCCGTAATGATGTGGCGACCATCGGGAGCGAAGGCTGCAGCGCGCACCACACTTCTGTGCTGCCTGATTTCGAGCAGCAGCTGGCCCTCCAGCGACCACAGCCGGGCGGTTTGGTCAAAAGAAGTGGTAAGCAAATAACGATTGTCGGGAGAGAAGGAAACATCCGCTACCCAGTCGGTGTGGCCGCGAAACTGGCGTTCCAGCCTGGGCCTGAGCGACCAAACCCGGGCCATGCGGTCTTTGCTGGCAGCAGCCACAAAGCGCCCGTTGGGCGCAAAGCGGGCAGCCAAAACGGGCGAGCCTACCCGGAGGGTTTCCAGCAGCTTCCAGTTTTCCTTTTTACTCCAAAGGCGTACCGTACCGTCCTCAGAGGCACTTAGCAAGGTATCGCCGGTAGGGGAAAAAGCCACAAAATTGACCGTACCCTGATGCTCATCCAGGCTGGTGAGCAGGCTAGCCTGATTCCCGATTTCATACACGCGTACCCGTTGGTCTTCGCCAGCCGTAACTGCCAGCCTGCCATCGGGAGAAAAAGCGGCATGCCAGAGGGGAGCACCGGCCTCTTCCAGCTTATACAGTACAGTGCCGTCCATTTTCCAAATAATGGCTGTCCCGTCCCTGGAAGCGGTAATGAGCCGTTGTTGTTCATAGCCCAGGCTTTTATTGGGCACAAACTCCACCGAGCGCACCCAGTCCTTGTGGCCTCTGAGGGTGACCAGCAGGGCCTTGCCCAGGTCGCGCCAGATCATAGCCGTAGAGTCGGCCGAGGCCGTGGCCATATACCGCCCGTCGGGCGAAAAAGCGATTGCATTGACGCTGCCCCGGTGCTGCTCTATGATGCGTACGGGAGTGGCTGTCCATTTTTCAGGGGGGCGGTTTTCGCCTATGTATTTTCCACTGGTATTGATGCGGGTTTTGACCTTTCCCACCACCACATTGGCCACGCCCCCCACAAAACGCGAAGCCTGCTCAAAGCGGGGAGGGATCACCATCTTGCCATTGGGATCCACATAGCCGTATTTTCCCTCCACCAATACTGCTGCCAGGGGGTCGGTAAGGGAAAAAAACAGGGGTTTTTCGGAAATAAAGGGCACGAGCTCGCGTCCGTAGCGGTCGATGGCTCCCCATTTATTGCCTTTTTTTACCGTGGCATACACAAAACCGTAGTGGGTGCGCATAAAGTCCCGCACATCCTCATAGCGCAGGGGGATGACCATTTCGCCCTGCGGGTCGATAAAGCCCCAGCGGGGTCCCTTTTTGACGGCTGCCCGCTGCTGGGAAAAACTCAGGGCATAGTCAAAGCCCCTGGCAATGAGTTCCTGTGTAGCAGCATCCACAAAGCCAAAGTCGCCCTGGTCGAGCAGCCTCACGAGGTAAATCTTTTCGGCAGTTACCGGCCCGATTTGCTTACCCAGCACAATGTCTTTGCCATCGAGCAGCTGTATGGCGAGTGTATCTCTGGGTGAAGTGGGAATAACGGGCAGGGTGTCGCCGGAAATGGCCGCCCGGATTTCCTCCAGCAGTACATTTCCACCGGTATCCTGATACACGTTTTGGAGGGAGTCGAGCAGCTGTTGGAGGTAGAGGGTATCCTGCTGCCGAAAAAAGCCGGGGTTTTGGCGGTAAATATTGCGAAACTCCTGCAGGGCCTGCTTCAGGGGCAGGTATTGCTGGGCCTGCACACTGTCGCGGGGCTGGGAAAGCAGCACCAGGGCCTCGTAATAGCGGGCTTCGAGCAAGGCATCGGCCTGCCCAATTTTCTGGCGGGCGCCTTCTATGTCTCCCCCTCTGAGGGCAATCAGCCCCTGGTTGAGGTTGGAGCGAGCCACAATCTCTTTGATGGCGCTGTCGGCCGGGGAGGGTTGCTGGGCAATTCGGGCAGCGGCCAGCAGGGAGTCGCCTTTTTGCTGCACCTGCGCAAACTGCTGGCTGGCCTGGTCTTCCAGGCCGCTTTTGAGGTCGAGTACCGCCAGGTTGTAGTCGGCTTTGAGGTAAAGGGAGTCACCACTGGTATTGCGGTAGTGAATGGCCCTGAGGTAGTGCTGCCTGGCGGTCTGGTAGTCGTTGCTGTCGGCCAAATATACGTTGCCCAGGTAGGTGTGGTAGCGCATGCGGTCGGCTTTGGTGGCCAGGTAATAGTCCTTACCAGCAAACTGCTCCAGCTGCTGCAGCTGGCCGGGCCCTACGCTGGTGTAAATGAGAAAAAGTAACATCAGCACCATGGAAGCGCGCACCCAGGGGCGCGTGCCCAGGGCCATTTTTCCCTGATAAAAAACGGCCTGTCTGAGGGTATCCGGCAGTTTTTGGGCGAGGTCACGCAGGGGCAGTTCATCCAGCTCTTTGAGCAGCACGGGGTCCTGTATTTCCTGGGTAAGGGCGAAGTCGCGTGCCTGCTGCATCAGCCGCAGGCGGCTGGAGATACGGGGCTCCAGGTGTGCTTTGTGCAGCGCCAGCTGCAACTGGTAGGCGGGCTCAGCTGCCAGGGCTTCGCCCTGGCTTTGCAGCACTTGCAGTATCACCTCTCGGGCTCTGCGCTCATAGCCTTCTTCGAGCTTGTCCACCAGTTGCAGACGCAGGGCATCGGGCAGCTGCCCCTGCCGGAAGCAGGGAAGGCTCACCAGCTTAAAGAGGGATTGCAGGGAACGCAGGTTTTCATCCTCTTCGCTCAGTGCCTGGCCCAGCCGCAGGGTCAGGTCCCATTTCAGCTCGGGCGAAAGGGCGGTGGCACACAGCCATTGAAACAGCAGGTGGCCACTGCCGGCTTCATAAAGGGGCTGTCCCTTGTGGTAGCGGGTGTCGAAATAGCGGGCGATGTCTTCAAGCGTGGGCTCATCCTCCACCTGAGGTGGAGGTGGAAGTTGGTTGCGCCTTTTCCAGTAAGCCGGGGAGTAATTTTTGCCTTTGGCAAATATACCGGCCAGATGCCCGAAGGCATCCATGGAGGCAGGCAGAAGGGTGTATTGCCTGGCGAGTATTTCCTCGCGCTGGCTCCAGCTCAGCGGATTGAGGGTGGATACCACCACCACCCGCTGCCAGACTTCCAGCATTTCGGTCCAGGGTAGCAGGTCATCGTGAAGGGGGTCAAAAAAAGCGGTGGTGTCGCCTATGAGCACCAGTTGCCTGCCTTGCAACTCCTGGCCGAGCTCCTGAAGGTTTTTTTCCTCAACAAAGGGTTTTTTCCAGCATACCAGGGGATTTTGATCATAAAAATAGCGCTCAATGTTCAAGCCTTTTTCCCGCAGCCGGAACAGCAGCTGGTCCACCAGCATGGCCAGGTGGTCGGCCTGGCTTTGCTTCTCAATCAGGACCAGGTAGCCTGGGTCCTGAGGGGTAGGCCGGGCCAGCAGGCGGGCACTGGCCTGCTCGAAGGCCGCTTCGGAATAGAGCTCGGGTAGTTCGGGCTGCACTTGCTGAGCAGCATCATCAGCCGGGGCCTGGTCTTCCCGTTGCAGGAGAAGTTTGCGGCGGTTGTTTCTGTATATTTCATAAAAAATAAAGGCGCTCAACACCAACACCATGAGCAGAACCTTCAGCACCAGGCCGTATTTCTGGTACCACTTTGCTTCCAGGTCGGAAATGTCTTCGGGCAAAACCTCGGTGGTGTTGGGCGGGAATACCAAATGTGCTTCCTCCCACCTTTCTTCTGTAATGCGGAGGGAATCCTTGGGGGAAGAGCGCACCGCCAGGGCAGGGTCTTTCAGGCCCGTAAAGCAGTAAAAGGTACCTCTGAGGCTATGAGACTGCACATAGCAGTTGACCAGCTGCATACCCAGGTAGCCCAGCCCCAGCAAGATAACCAGCTGCAGGGCCCAGTAAAACCGCCTTTTGGACAGCCACCAGAGGGTTCCGCTATGTTCGTTTTTATGGTTCAAAATCTCTTCATGCCTATGATACTGCGCCGGGTCATTTCAGAGCAGCTCTCCTCTTTCTAAACGCTCTATGGCCAGCTTTAATTGAGTTTCAACCACTTTCATGGGCAGCCTCTTTTGTTTATCAAAAATTGTTCCCGGCAGATGTTGCATGTTGTCGGGAAAGTAAGTATCCACCCATGCAGCTACGTCTTCGGGGGTAATGGGTTGCAATTCGGCCAGAATGGTGCAGTTTTCGGGTGTTTTTCTCTTGAGTGCCTGCATGTCCTCCCAGATGTCCTGGCGGGAGGTAGCCAGCCCCAGAAAACGCCTGAGGAAGGAGCCCCATTTTTCGGGATACACAATATTGACAAAGAGTAAAAAGTGGAAGCTGGCCCCCTCACTGCCGGCCATCCAAAAGTCGTGTATATACCATTCGAGCAGCCTGAAGGTGGTGGAGTCCCATTTTTCGGCGGCAAGCTGGTGCTGAAACACCACCAGGTTGCCGCGTTGGGCCAGCAGAGCCATCAAGGCGGGGCTTTCCCACTTGCTGCCCACGATTCCGGGCAGCTCCCGGCTACGAGCAATGCTGCGTTTGAGGTTGCGTTTGCGCATGTCCAGGTCGCCGGTTGTAGGCCAGAATGGCACATCATAAAAATCGACCAGAACGCCGCTGCCGGCTGGCATTCTACCCAGGTGATGCCTGATTTCGATCTCCCTGAAACGCCTCACCAGGCTTTTGTGGCGTTCTCCCCTGGGCCCGTGAATGAAATAGTACTGGGGGTCGCCTGCTTCCCTGCTGAGCAGACTTTCAAAGCGGTCCAAAAAGCTTTCGGCCTGCGGGTCGCGGTCGCACATGAGGTGCAGCAGTCTGCCGCTGCGTTTTTTTACACCCGGCAGGGCCAGGCGCCAGTCGGTATGCCTGCCATATAGCTGCCAGGGAAACTCCAGCTCCTCTTCCTGCTGCGCTTCCCAATACAAACTTCTTCCCTGGCCCATCTGGATGTGCACTTTGGTTTGGGCGGCCTCAAAAGCAATGGCTACGCTGCTGCCATCGGCAAGGCGCTCATAGAAGCGCCCGGAAAAGATGGCTGCTGCCTGGTCGTTGATGCTGCGGGAAGTGGCAATAACAGCAAGTTCCCCCTTTTCGGCCAGGTCTGCGGCCTGCTGCCAGGTGGTGCAGCCGTTGAGAAACACCAGCCGCAGCTTTTTTTGGCCAAGCAGCAGCTCGTTCAGGCCTGCGGCTCCCGCCGCCTGGGCGTGGCCAGCAGCATCCTCCAGCATGAGCTGCCAGGAATCGGCGTGCCCGGCAAAGTGAAACACCTCTATGCGTTCCCCGTACTGGTCAAACACCCGCAGAATGTCTTCCAGGTTGGCATTACCCCGGCTCACAATTTCATATACCCCGCCCACTTTGTCCTCCAGCAAATGCCGAATGTTCCTCACCTCTGTTACCAGATTCCTGAGGTAGTTTGCCGGGTCGGCCCGGTCGTTGGCATAAGCGAGGAATATGACAGATTTGGTCTCCTTAGACATAAATTTGTGGCCGCAGAAAAGCAAAGTTGGCCTAAAGATAGGGATTTTTAAAGTTTTGAAACGTGAAGCCCGATCAATTTATTGGTTCTCAAAAAATGGGCCAAAGAGGGGACAGGATGCAGGATGCAGGTAGCAGGATGCAGGTGCCAGGTGACAGGATACCTTGCATCTTGTCGCTTGCATCCTGCATCTCCTTAAAGGAGTCTGCGCTGCGCTACGACCTGAATCTTGCTACCTGCATCCTAATAATTTAGCCACGAAGCACACAGAGAGCACGAAGGATAACACGAAGCCAATTGGAGCAAAGTTTGTGCTTAATGGGTGAGTTGCGAAAATATGAAGTAATCATTCCCTGAAGTAGAAAACTTGATTAGCGCTGATTTTTACTGAGCTTTTGGGGGAGGAACCCCAGTACTTTGCTTAATTCGCCTCATCTGCCTGTTCTTCTATCAAATGAGCTACGTTCTTCGTGCCCTCCTTCGTGCCCTGAGTGATCTAAGTGGCTAATCAACATCTTGCCACTTGCATCTTGCCACTTGCATCTTGCCACTTGCATCTTGCCACTTGCATCTTGCCACTTGCATCTTGCCACTTGCATCTTGCCACTTGC
>RFHT01000273.1 GCA_003696835.1 Bacteroidota bacterium | reverse complement strand
CGCACAATTTTCTCCCTGCCTTCGGTAATGCCCTGGGTCATGTTGCGGGTATCCACAATGTGGGTGGCGTGTTTGACCACAAAGGGAATGTCAAAATCGTCGTGATCGGTAATGAGGATGACGCAGTGGTAGGAGGCCAGGGTCTCCGGGCTGAGCTCCACTGAGTAGAGTTCGCGCCCGGCCACGCGGTAGGTAGGTGCCCAGGGGTCGCTGTAGTCGATTTGGTAAATACCTTCCTCAATGAGGCGGTGGATAATGGCCTCGGAGGGGGAGTGGCGCAGGTCCTTGACGTTTTTCTTAAAGGAAACCCCCAAAATGAGCACCCGCGCATCCTTGAGCGCCACGGGCTGCTGGGCGATCTGGCGAATGGCCAGGTTGCACACGTGGTAGGGCATGCTTTCGTTTACATTGGCCGCCAGGGTGATAAACTTGGTCTCAAAATCGTATTCACGCGCCAGGTAGGAAAGGTAGTAGGGGTCAATGGGAATGCAGTGGCCCCCCACGCCCGGCCCGGGCGTAAACTTCATAAAACCAAAAGGCTTGGTAGCTGCCGACTCTATCCCCTCCCAGATGTTGATGCCGCCCATGCGCTCACACAGCAGCGCCATTTCATTCACCAGAGCAGTATTCACCGAGCGGAAGATGTTTTCCAGCAATTTTTCCATCTCAGCTACACGCGGGTTCTCCACCATGTATATCTGCTCAATGATCTGGTTATTAGCCAAAGCAGCGACAATGGAGCTGGTTTCATCTATGCCCCCCACCACTATGGGCGTATTGGCCGTGTGAAAGACCTTATTGCCAGGGTCCACGCGCTCAGGGCTGAAGGCGATGAAGTAATCCTGCCCGGCCTTGAGGCCGCTCTTGTTCAACCTCGGTATTACATATTGCTCCGTCGTGCCGGGGAAGGTGGTACTTTTGAGAATAACGAGCTTGCCCGGGCTCATAATTTCAGCTATGGCCTCAGATGCACTGGTGATATAGCTGATGTCGGGATCCTTGTTGACATTAAAGGGAGTGGGCACACAAATGTAAATGACATCGGCCTCTGAAAGCGCCTCGTAGTCGGCAGAAGCCCGCAACAGCCCCTGCTGCACCACAGCGGCCACCTCTTCATCTTTGAGGTCTTCAATGTAGTTTTCGCCCTTGTTCAATGCCTCCACCTTGCGGGCGTCCACGTCCACGCCTATGCAGGCGTAGCCCTTCTTGGCAAACTCCAGCGCAATGGGAAGCCCTACATAGCCGAGACCGGCCACACCAATTACAGCCGACTTTTGTTCTATGCGCTCGGCAAGAGCAGCTGCTTGTCCGTTGAGGTAAGCACGTAGTGCGGGGGTGTATTGTTTCATAATTTACGCAGAAAATATTTTTTCGATCAGAAATAAATGGGTCGCTATTGTACATTTGCGAAATACGTACTACCAGAACGAATTTCCATTGCGATTATCACAAAAACTTTACACTAAGCATGGTGATGTCATCTACCGCCTCGCTTTGGCCCCCATGTGCTTTTAATTCCCTGTACAGCTGCTCGTTTACCTCCCTGGCTGAAGTAAGGGGGTTGCTTGTTAAAAAGTTTTCTATGCGCTCCGTTCCAAACATTTCATCGTACTCGTCCACCTGCTCGGCCAGCCCGTCGGTGTACATAAAGAGGAAATCGCCGGCTTCAAAATCCAGGCTCTCCTGCTCAATGTCCAGTTGGGGCATAATTCCCAATAAAAGGCAGCCTTTGTCCAGATAGCGCATCTGGCCCCCATGAAAGAATAAGGGATAATTGTGGCCTGCATTGATGTAGGTGAGCTTATTTTGCTGCGTATCTATCTTGGCAATGAAGAGCGTCACAAACTTTTCTCCCACCGTAATGTTCATCAAAATGCGGTTCAGCTCCCGCACAATGTCTGCCACTTCGGAATACTGGGCACACAGCGCCCGGAAGTTCGCCAGCAAATTCGACATCAGCAGGGCTGCGCCTATTCCCTTACCCGACACATCGGCTATGCACACAAAAGTAGTTCCTTTTCCCTGTTTGATTACATCAAAAAAATCGCCGCCTATGCGATGGTGAGCCACATTGAAGCCGTGTACATCCAGTTCCCTGAACCTGCTGAAATCCGAAATGAGCAGTTGCCGCTGTATGGCCTCGGCCACTTCCAGCTCGCGCAGCAACAGCTCCCGGTTCATCTTTTCCTTAAAAAGCTGCTTGTTGCGAATAGCCACCGAAAGAATATTGCCCAGCGTCTCTACAAAAATGAGATCGTTTTGAGCTTCCACTTCCGAGTCGGCAAAGTCTGCTATCACAAAAAAAGCTGAGGGCTGGTTTTGGTTGATAATGGGCAATGCATACTCCACCCCCAGGGCCGCCAGGGCGGGAAAGTCTTCAGCCCTTATCTCTGTAAGCCGCCTGATACTGAAAAGCTCAGCCCGCGCATCGGGTGAAACCTCATCAAAATTCATGCGCAGACCCTCTACCCATTCATCCTCAAAGCGGTAATAAAAGGCCATTTTCTTTACCCCCAGCTGGGAGTGCAGCACATTGCGGGCAATGGTACACAACTGGCTGATTTTTAGCTCGGAGTGGTTGATGGTGCGCAGTACGTCCAGCAGGGCGTCGGCTTCCAGCCGTTTGAGCTGTAGCAAGGTTTTGGCGTCGGTAGTGTCATATACATTCTTCATTGTGCAAAGTGTTTCCTTTAATAACCATTGTGTACCAGCAGGCCCTTTTTGGTAGCCAGAAAAGCGTACTGCTGCATGTTGTCGGCATCGTATATGGCGGTGCGTAAATAGTCGCCTTTTTCCTCTACAAACTCCATCACCTGCACCCAGTCCCGGTCAATGAGGATGCGCAACTCGTCCTTAATAACGGCCTCGGGGGCATCCACCTCCTGCAGCAAAGCCGAAAACGGTTCCACAAAATACAGCGCATCCAGGATTTGAAATTGTATGTCGTTGAGCTCTTCCATTATCGTACCTCGCGATTTTTCCATTGGTAAGTTTTAACAAAATTGCCGCGTATTCCCACCCATAGTACATAAGCAATATAAAAAGGCTGAAATACGGGCAGCAAGGCCAGCAGGCGCAAGTTATGAAAAAAATTGGCAGCGGGAAGCATAATGGCCAGGTCAGCAGCCATCTTCAGGGCGCATATTGCCCCCAAATACATCCACTGGCCCGTGAGCAGCAGCAGCGGAAATCCCCAAAATGCGCAGTAGAAGATCAACTGCACCACATTGATCCACTTGTTTTGGTAAAAGCGGGCCTTGCTCACCCAGCGTATTCTCTGGGCACGCAGGGCCTTCCAGTGGCTCAGGGCGGGCGTACACACCACTGCCTGCCTGCATTTGGCAAAGCGTAGCCCCCGGGGGAACTGCTGATGCATTTTGTGCATCAGCAGTTCGTCGTCGCCCGAAGCCACAGCATCTATGCCGCTGTAGCCCCCCACGGCTTCAAAGGCCGCCTTGCGGTAGGCCAGGTTGGCGCCGTTGCACATATTGGGGCGGCCTGCGGCCAGGCTGCCTGCCCCCAGGGCCACCAGCCCCATGGACTCCAGACTTTGAAATTTTTCCAGTAGGGAAGTGCCATAAGTCAGCCGAACCGGGCCGCTCACCATCATCACCTCTGGCTCAAACTGCGCCACCATGGCAGCCACCCAGCGGGGAGGTACCCGGCAGTCGGCATCGGTTTGTACAATGAGCTCGCCCCTGGCCGCGGCCATGCCCTGCAGGATGGCGGCTTTTTTGTAGGAATTGATGCCCTCGGCCTGCAGGTCGAGTACCTGCAGGCGGGGGTCTTCCCTGGCTATGGCCAGGGCAATATCACGCGTGGCATCAGTGGAGTGGTCGTTGATGAGCACCACCTGCAACAGCTGGGGAGGATACTCCTGTGCCAGCACCGACTGCAGACAGGCCCCAATGCAGGCCGCTTCGTTGCGCGCGGGAATAATCACGGTGACGGCCGGCAGGCCGGCAGGGTGGGGCAGGAGCGGCCTGCAGCGCAGGCGCATGAAGTGCCAGGCACTGTGCAGCACAAATAGTGCGTAAAACGTCATGCACAAAAGGAAAAACAGGGCCATGCAAGCAGCCTTTAAAATCGTTTTAAACTTCCCGCCTCAAAATACCATTCGGGCGTGTGCAGCCCATCCCGGGGCACCTCATACCAGGGGCTGAGCTGGGGGTTATTGGGGTTGTGGAGAATGTGCATGTCCTGGGCCGGCATGTAGCTCTGGGCCAGCACAAAAATTTTTTTGCCCGTCTGGCGGTGGCGTGCCACATCCACCACTATGACAGCATGGCCGGGAAAGCCTCCCTGAATAAACACATCGCCGGGCTGTAGATCATCCGGGTCCGCTACGGGCCTGAGCTCCCGGCTGAGCGAATAGGTGCCCGCATAGGCAAAGACCGTGTTTAGGTAGGCGCGAAACCCCGCATAGCTGTCGTCAGCAGCAGCCGTTTTGCGCCACTGTACCTGCTGCCCCTGTATGAGGGGGCGGTAGCCCTGCCGCCAGCGGCTGTAGTCGGCACGGTCGCCGCTGGTAAAATTGAAGTGGATCTGCCCATGTTGCCCGCAGGCATAGAGGTACTCCGCCCGCAGGCGCATCACGGCATCGGCACACTGCTGCAGGTCCCGCCTGCCCGTATCTATGTCGAGCACCCGCCAGTGTACATCCTGCCTGCCTTTGGGGCGGCCGTCGTGCAGCATTACGGGGGCTCCCGGAGCCTTCAGCGGCAAATGCCTCAGCCACCAGCCAAAACTATGCGGCTGCACCGCTACCCGTTCGTAGCCCTGGGGTAGGCCAAGCTGGTACAGCAGGCCGGAAGTGCCTGCATGCCCCTCCAGCCAGGGGTAATCCCCCTCCTGAGCCAGCAATTGGAAGCCGTACAGCAGCACAAAAATAAATGGGAAGTACTTCATTATTTGAAAAAAAATGTGACTTTTGCTATTCCTCCTCTTCAAAACGAATAAATTAAGTATTTCATTTCATAATCACCCAAACCCTTTTTTATTATGAACCCCGAAACCCTGACTCAAGAAGCCATTGCATTTTTGAAGCTTCATGGCCCCAATGTGTTGCTGGCCATCGTCACCCTCGTGCTGGGCCTGTGGATCATCCGGCGCGTGGTGAAGCTGTTTCGCCGTGGGCTGGAAGTCCGCGAAATGGAGCCCGCCCTGCGCACCTTCCTGGGCAGCCTGGTGGATGTGCTGCTCAAGGCGCTGCTCATCATCAGCGTGATTTCCATGCTGGGCATCCCCACCACCTCCTTCGTGGCCATATTGGGTGCCGCCGGCCTGGCCATTGGCCTGGCCCTGCAGGGTAGCCTGGGAAACTTTGCCGGAGGCGTACTCATCCTGCTGTTCAAACCCTTCAGAATAGGCGACCTCATTCAGGCTCAGGGCTATATTGGCCATGTACAGGCCATCAATATTTTCGTAACCACCCTGCTCACCCCCGACAACAAAACCGTTATCCTTCCCAATGGCCCCCTGTCCAACGACAGCCTCACCAACCTCACCACAGCCGGAAAGCTGCGGGTGGACCTCACCATTGGCATCGACTACGAGGCCGACATCAAAAAGGCCAGAAATGTCATCATGGAAATTATGCGCAACCACCCCAAAGTACTGGATGAGCCCGCACCTTCGGTCAACGTCATGGAACTGGCCGACAACTCCGTCAACCTGGCTGTAAGGCCCTACGCCAAACCAGAAGATTACTGGACGGTGTATTTCGAAATCACCGAGGCGGTAAAAGAAGGCCTGGACGCCACCGGCATTGGCATTCCTTATCCCCAGCGCGTGGTGCATTTGGTGAGGGACGAATAGGAGGCAGGGCCACGCGAAGGTATATGAGCACAAAAGTTGATAAGAGAATAGGGAACGGACAGCTCATTTGATCGCATGCGGATAAAGCAGAGACATTGCATACCATGTCTCTGCTTTACTCCAGTTGGCCAAAGTCACAGCCTGTGCCCTCATTCCCCATCCTTAATGCGGCCCTGCTTGCGGTATTGCTCAATGTAATACTGGTCCAGCTCTTCTGAGTCCTTGTACTTCACCCGCAGGGCCTGCAAGTCTTCTTTCAGGCGGGCCACCACCTCCGAATAGGCCGGGTCGTCATAGACGTTGTTCATTTCCATGGGATCCTTTTTGCGGTCATACAGCTCCCATTCGTCCACGTCGTAGTAAAAATGTGCCAGCTTGTAGGCTTCCGTTACAATGCCGTAGTGCCGCTTCACCATGTGCACCGAGGGGTATTCGTAGTAATGGTAGTACACCGCCTCGCGAAAATTTTTCGTCTCCCCCTTAAACAGCGGGATGAGGCTTTCGCCCTGCATGTCCTCAGGGGGGGTAATACCTGCTGCTTCCAGGAAGGTTTGGGCAAAGTCCAGATTTTGGACCATCTGGGTATTTTTACTGCCCGGCTCAATTACGCCCGGCCATTTCACCAGCAGAGGTGTTTTAAATGACTCATCGTAAATAAAGCGCTTGTCAAACCAGCCGTGTTCGCCCAGGTAAAACCCCTGGTCGGAAGTATAAACCACCAGCGTATTCTCTGCCAGTCCACTTTCCTCCAGGTAATCCAGTACCTGGCCCACGCCCTCGTCCACGGCAGCGATGGAGCCCAGGTAGTCCTGCATATAACGCTGGTAGCGCCAACGCATCAAGTCTTCCTCGCTCATGTTGGGGTATTGTTTTTTAAAATCTTCATTCATGGGGTCATATACCGCGTCCCAGGCTGCGCGCTGTTCCGGCGTTTGGCGGCCCACCTCCCGCTGGTAGGCGCGCTTGTCCCAGTTGGCCGTTTCGGCTATGCCCAGCTCGTCCATCACTTCGGGCCTGATTTTGGAATCTCCTGCCCAGTTCATGTGTTTGAGCAGGTTCATTTCAGCCGTTTTGGCCGCTGT
>RFHT01000034.1 GCA_003696835.1 Bacteroidota bacterium | reverse complement strand
CTACCGGGGTATCAGCTCCGTAGGAGCCTGACCTTTGTAGCCTTCGGCACATAAGCATTCTGCAAGCCCTAGCGGGGCGATATATGCTATCGATGAAGACTTTGTGCCGCTCCTACGGAGCTGGGAGCGAGGGGGGCTGGTTGTTCTACAAAGGTTTAGCCCCGCTGGGGCTACAAAGCTTTCGTCCCGCTGGGGCTACCGGAGTATCAGCTCCATAGGAGCTTCACCTTTGTAGCCTTCGGCACATAAGCATTCTGCAAGCCTCAGCGGGGCGATATATTCGATTTTTATGCGATTGCCATGCAGATCTGCCAGGCCGGACCCCCAGGAAATTACCTAGGTAAATTTACCTATATAATTTGTTTTATATAGGTAAAAATACCTATTTTTAGGCCGCAAAGCCATCAATTTTATGGTGTTGGATATTCAACCACATAAAGTGCTCACTGTATGCTCTTAATTCTGGCGATTTTTCTCACTATCGCGTTAGCTCGTTTGTTATTTGTTTTGTCCAACTGGAACCAGGAGAATTCCTAGGGATTGGGTTGGCAGGTTTGAACAGGCTTTGAGCCTGTGATGCTCCCTTGCAGTTGGCGGGCATTATTTGCCCATTGTGTTTTCATTCCTTCTTTTTTCCACCTGAGGGTGTTGAATAGTTACCATTTTTTTTTACCCACATCCAGGCTGTTTACTCTACGGCCAGCACCAGTCCTTTGAGGTACTCGCCTTCTGGGTGGTAGATACTGATGGGGTGGTCGGCTGGCTGGCTGAGCTGGTGGAGGATGCGTACCTTTCTTCCGGCCAGGGCTGCGGAGGTAAAAATGGTTTTTCGAAAGGCGTCTCTGGAAACGGCCTGGGAGCAGGAGAAGGTAAAGAGGATGCCGTTTGGGCGGATTTGTGCGATGGCCCGGCGGTTGATTTTGCGGTATCCCTTCAGCGCCCGGCTCAGCACCTTGTGGTGTTTGGCAAAAGCAGGGGGGTCCAGCACGATGAGGTCGTACTGCTGGTCGATCTGGTTGAGCATTTCAAAGGCATTGGTGGCCAGAGATTGATGCGGGGCCTGCTGGCCGAAGTTGAGGCTCACGTTTTTGTCGCATAGTTCCAGGGCATACTGGGAGCTGTCCACACTGGTTACAGCTGCTGCCTGGCCTCTGAGCGCCGCTACGGAAAAGCCTCCGGTATAGCAAAAGGCATTGAGCAGGCTGCGGCCGGCGGCGTATTGCCTGAGGAGCCTGCGGTTCTCACGCTGATCGATGAAAAAGCCCGTTTTTTGTCCCTGTTCCACCTCAATGTAATATTGGTCGCCGTATTCGGAGGCTACCCATTCTTCTGGCTGGCCGTGCAGGTAGGCATCCTGTGCATGCGGTCTTGCTGGAAAGGGCAGGCTGTGTGCGCTTTTGTCGTACACTGCCCGCAGCTTGATTCCGGGGAGCTTGAGCAGCAGGTGGGTAATCAACTCCCGCATGCGGTAAAAGCCCATGCTGTGGCATTGAAGTACGGCCAGGCCATTGTACACGTCCACAATGAGGCCCGGAAAGCCATCTCCTTCACCGTGAACGAGGCGAAACATGTTGGTGTGGGCCTGCTGCAGCAAGCCTGCGCTTTGGCGCAAGCTGAGGGCCTGCAGTAACCTGCTTTCCCAGAAGGCGGCATCAATGGGCTGCTGCTGAAAACTGAATATGCGCACCGCAATGGAGCCGGGCTGGAAATGGCCGGTGCCCAGGTAGGTGTGGTCGTGGGCATATACTTCTACGGTTTGGCCCTCTTCCAGGCCAGAGGTGTCGCTGGCAATGGCGCCAGAAAATACCCAGGGATGGAAGCGCTGCAGGGAGGCTTCTTTTCCGGGCTTGAGGCGTATTTGGGGAAGGGTATTCATGCCGCGAATGTATGAGAAAAGCGGGAATGTAAACGAATTTGGTTTCAAAATCAGAAAAAACGCATTTTTAGCTGTATTTTTATGCAATCATTCTACCTCATTTTTTACACCATGCTACCTATTAGTACACCTTGCCAGCTTGCTCCTCACTACCAGCTCGTGCTTTGGTACAAGAGGTTTTTATATGCCCTGGCGGGAAAAACAGGCGGTTCATTTGTCTGTTCAACAAGCGGACCACTTAACTCGGGCATGTATATTTCGTTGAAAGAGGCGATCAGCCTGAACGATGAGGAAAAATTTAAGCGTTATTACCTGCCATGCCACAAGGGGCTAACGATGTTTTGTCTGGGTATGCTCAAAGATATGGATATGGCCGAAAATATTGCATCAGAGACTTTGCTGAAGTTTTGGTATTACCCGCGTGTGCATGAAATACGCGATATACGGAGCTGGCTGTTTACCACTGCCAAACGCCTTTGCCTGAACTACCTGAGCAAAACCGCTCGCCGCAGGGAAATTGATGCAGAGCAAAAGGGGGCGCAGGTGCAGGCCCCGGCGGGAGAGCAACTACTGATGAAGGCAGATATTGACGAAATTATACAATCTACGCTCAACGCTAAAGAATACGCCTTATGGGAGCTGCACCAGCAGGGATATGACAACAAGGAAATTGCCGAGAAGCTTGGGCGGACCGAGAAAACCGTTGCAAATACCAAGACGCTGATCCGGAAAAAACTTCAGCAGCGCCTGAAAACGTATCAGACATGAAACAAAACACCCTAAAGTACCCCCGGCCGTTGTACCAGAACTATGAGCTACTGGCAGATTATGTAGATGGCCTGCTGGAAACGACCCAGCGGAAACAGCTTGCCGAAGCTATTTCGAAGTCGGAAGAAGCAGCCATGATCGTGGAAGGCATACGGCAGTACTACGCCCTGCATGGCCATGATCGCGAAGGACTGGAAGCCTACCTGGATGAGCTGGCTGCCCGTTTTGGGCAGGAGGTGCTGGCGGCCCCTCCTCCCACCCTGGGGGGTATGCTGAGGCGGCGCCCCTGGTTGAGGGTGGCAGCAGTGGTGTTGTTGCTGGTGGGCTTGTTGCCTGTGCTGCTGTGGCTGGCGCGGCCCTGGGGAATGGACGCCGAGGCCCTGATTGCCCAGCATCTGGAGCAGCCTTATCCCCTGCCCAATGTGCAGCGGGGAGACACGCACGACTTGCGCAATGCTGCCTATCAGGCCTACCATGAGGGCCAGTACAGCCTGATGATTCAGCGCCTGGAGGCGGCCCTGGGAGACCAGTCCGGGCAGTTGACCGACTTCGACCGTTTTTACCTGGGCTTGAGTCATTTATATACCGGAGATTATGCCGGGGCCATTGACTTGCTTCGGCCGTTGGAACAGGGGCAGGCCCCCCGCTTTGAGCAGCAGGCGCGCTGGTACCTCGCCCTGGCCTACCTGCGTCAGGGCCAGCGCGAAGCCGCTATGGGACTGTTACAGGAAGTGGCCCATACCGAAGGCCACTTCCGGCAGCAGGAGGCCCTGCGGCTGCTGGAAAAGCTGCAGGAGTAGGCCGCCCGTACTTACTCCAGCATTTTGCAAATAAGTGGGGGAATATCGTCAAAATCATCCACCCAGATCACGTTCAGGCCCAGCTCATTGGCGTCCTGCTCTTCGAGCAGCAGCATGAGTTCGTCTATGGTGTCTTCGGCACTGCCTTCTATGCTGGGCTTCTTTTTGATGAGGTAATGGTTGAGTTTGTTGGAGGTTTCCTTGCGGTTGGCTACGTCCAGCAGGCGGCGAATGTTGGGGTCGGTTAGGCTAAGCCCAATGAGCAGGCAGGTATTTTGGGCCAGTTTGGTGAGCTGGATGAGGTTGGACCAGCTGAAGGGTTCGATAAACTGGGTGTGGTAGGCATCTTCACTGAACACAATTTCTGTCTCAGGCGGGATGTCTCCGGTGCGGGGCAGGTAGCCATGTACGTGGTAAATGGGCAGTTCGTTGGGGTGGTTGCGTATGCCTTCCTTGTCGATGGCTTTGTATCGAATGTTATTTTTTTCGAGATTTTCTTCTATGAGGGCATCAAAATTAAAGGTGATAATGGAATCCAGGGGTTTGCCTTCGCGCTGGGGGCGGCATACCTCTACGATGGCATCCACCAGTCCGCAGGTCTGTGGGTTGCCCTGGTAAAGGGCTTCACGCAGTTCGGGAAGAAAGTCTTTTCCGAGGTTGGATTTGAGATATTTGCCCATGACCAGGGAAGAGGGGCCCATGCGTTTCTGAAATTCATTGGCTTGTACGTGCTGGAGGGAAATGGCGTGGTTGTTGGAAATTTTGACCATCATGGATTCGAGCAGCCGCAGCAGCAGGTTTTCCCAGGAGGGAATACCGGCCCCTATGGATACCCCTGCCCCGCAAATGAGGGTGAGGTTACCGTTTTTCAGGGCCTGTGAAAGCTCATGTATGAATTGCTCGTTACGGCTGGCGTGCTCCCGCCGCACACGCCTGTTTTCCAGGTGGGTATCTTTGAGGCCTTCGCGCAGCTTGCGCAGGCCGTACTCCCAGTCCTTGGATAAGTCCAGCAGCTG
The DNA here is from genome assembly GCA_003696835.1 of Bacteroidota bacterium. Classification (GTDB taxonomy): domain Bacteria; phylum Bacteroidota; class Bacteroidia; order J057; family J057; genus J057. The sequence goes on along the minus strand of RFHT01000034.1, from coordinate 3,082 downwards.
GTAGTCCGAAAGGTAGCCCGGAATGGTGCAGGCATCAATTTTTACCGGCAGCACCCGGGTGCGGTTGCGCGAAATGTCGTTGAGGGTAATGGACTGTATTTCCTGTTTGACCTGCTTGGACTGCAGGGAGTTTTCACTGATGAGCATAATGATGACCTCTACCCCCCTGAGGGCTTCGTTCACCTTCTTGATCATGTTGTCGCCCGGTTCAAGGGTAAGGGTGTCAAAAAACACCTCGTGCCCGTCCTGTTTGAGGGCTTCCTCCATGCGGTTGGCCTGAAGCTGATCCTGGGGGCTGTGGCTAATGAATATTTTCATGAGAATAGCATGCTAAGTTTATGGATTTTGTCAATAAAGCAAATGATTCTGCCTCTTCAGTTTTCAAAAATTAGCAAAGTAAATGATATATAAGTAAATTCGGCCCAAATTCAATACGAAAGCACTTATGGTATTCGTTTGGGCTTTGATGAAAATTTAAGCATAAATCTTTTGAAATTTACAGAACTACAGCTATCGGAAAACCTGCTTGAAGCAATAGAGGTATTGGGATTTGAGGAAATGACGCCCATACAGGAAAAGACCATTCCCCTGATACTTGAAAACAAAGACCTGATTGCCTGTGCGCAAACAGGCACTGGCAAAACAGCAGCTTTTCTCATTCCCATTATCGAACGCCTCACTCAGAAAGAGAGTGAGTATTCCCGCGCCCTGATCCTGGTTCCCACCCGCGAACTGGCCATGCAGATCGACCAGAACATAGACGCCCTTTCGTACTACACGGGGGTTTCGTCTGTGCCCATCATTGGCGGCAAAAACATGGACCAGTGGGATCAGCAGAAGTTTGGTATAGAAAACGGGGCCGATGTGCTCATTGCCACACCCGGCCGCTTCCTGATGCACATTGCCCTGGGGTATGTGAATTTTGACCACATAGAGGTGGTGGTACTGGACGAAGCGGACAAGATGCTGGACATGGGCTTTTATGCCGATATTATCAAAATCATTAGCCAGACGCCCGAAACGCGGCAGACGCTGATGTTTTCGGCTACCATGCCCCCCCGCATACGCGAGCTGGCTCAGGAAATTCTCAAGGACCCGGCCGAGGTCAACATCAATATTTCCAAGCCGGCTGCCGGCATCAAACAGTTGGCCTACAGTGTGTACCGGGAGCAAAAAATTCCTTTGCTGGAGCACATTATTGCCGAGCGGGATGTGGAGAGCATGATCATTTTTGCTTCGAGCAAGGCCAGCGTAGATGAGATCACCCGCAAGCTCAAAAAGCTCAATTACGAAGTGGAGGCCATTCATTCGGACAAGTCGCAGGATGAACGGCAGGAAACCCTGCGGGCCTTCAAAAACAAGCAGTTCCGCATTTTGGTAGGCACCGACGTGCTGGCCCGGGGCATTGACATCGACAACCTCAGCCATGTACTCAACTTTGACGTCCCCATGGATGCAGAGGACTATGTGCACCGGGTGGGCCGTACGGCCAGGGCCAGCAATACGGGGGAGGCCATCACCTTCATTACGCCCAGGGATCAGCGGCGCTTTGCCGATATTGAGGCCCTCATAGAGATGGAAGTACCCAAAGGCGAAGTACCCGAAGAACTGGGGCCCACGCCGGCTTATTCGCCGGGCCGCAGGCGTTCCTCCGGAGGCGGGCGTCGTGATGGCGGCAAAAGAGGCGGAGGCCGGGGACGCGACAGGGGCCACAAAGGACCCAAAAACAGAGGCGGCGGCAAGCGGCGCGGTAGAGGCGGCCCCACCAGAACCAATGGTGCAGAAAACCGAGGCAGGGGCGGAGCCGGCGAGGACCAAAAGCAAAAAGCCGGAGGCAAATCCCGCAATCGCCGCCGCAAACGCCGCTCCTCGCGGCCCAAACAACAACCTGAAAGTTAAGGCCAAGAAATGCAAGCCCAACGCACTGTGATTGTAGGTGCCGGCCATGCCGGAGGCCAATGCGCCATCAGCCTGAGGCAAGCCAAATACGAAGGAGATATTGTGCTGATTGGCCAGGAAGCCCATTTGCCCTACGAGCGCCCTCCTTTGTCCAAACAGGCGCTGGTAGCAGGCCCGGAGAATGTGAAGCTCTTGCTTCGCAAAGCTGACTATTACGCCACACATCACATTGAGCTAAAAACCGGCTGTGAGGTGACCCGCCTGCAACTGGAGCAGCAGCAGGTGCAACTCTCTACAGGGGAGACCCTGGATTTTTCGCATCTGGTACTGGCTACCGGGGGCAGGGTTCGGCGGCTTGCCGTACCGGGGGCGGAGCTGCAGGGCATACATTATCTGCGCACCATAGCGGACACCCAGGCTATACGGGCTGAAGTGCGGCCCGGCATGCGGGTGGTCATCGTAGGTGGCGGATACATCGGCCTGGAGGCTGCTGCTTCCCTGCGCAAGCTGGAGTGTGAGGTGGTGGTACTCGAAGCCCTGGACCGGCTCATGAGCCGGTCGGTGGGTACAGAGCTGAGTGGCTACTTCCGGGAGTATCATGAAAAAAATGGGGTGGAAATTCACACAGGCATGCAGGTAATTGCCTTTAACGGGTCGGAAAGGGTGGAAGAAGTGAGTTGTTTAAACGGCATGCAATTTCCCACCGATATGGTGATCGTGGGCATTGGCATAGAACCCGCTACCAGCCTGGCAGAAGCTGCGGGCCTGGAGGTGGCCGGGGGCATAGTGGTAGATGCCCATTGCCGCAGCAGCCACCCGCAGGTATTTGCCATAGGCGATGTGGCCCTGGCGCCCAACAAGTATGCGAGCAGGCCGGTGCGCCTGGAGTCGGTGCAAAATGCCGTGGGGCAGGCCCGTGTGGCTGCCCAGAATATCGCAGGCAAAGCGGTACTGTACGAAGAGGTGCCCTGGTTCTGGTCGGACCAATACGACCTCAAACTGCAGATGGCCGGCCTGCACCAGGAGGCTAGCTCGCATGTGGTCCGGGGAAATCCGGCTGAAGGAGCTTTTGCCCTTTGGTACTTCAAAAACGATAAGGTGCAGGCCGTACATGCACTCAACAGTCCGCGTGACTTTATGTTTGGCAAGCAGCTCATTGCCTCGGGAAAGGAGGTGGACCCCG
>RFHT01000272.1 GCA_003696835.1 Bacteroidota bacterium | reverse complement strand
GCAACACATATCGCAACGACAACATGCTCCCGTGAGAATTGCACGCAAAGACGCGGAGGCGCAAAGAAAACCCCCTGGTGGCTTTGTGAGCTACACATATCGCAACGACAACATGCTCCTGTGAGTAATGGCACGCGAAGGCGCGAAGGCGCAAAGAAAATCCCTTGGTGGCTTTGCGAGCTACACATATCGCAACGACAACATGCTCCCGTGAGTAATTGCACGCAAAGACGCGGAGGCGCAAAGAAAACCCCTTGGCGGCTTTGCGAGCGACAAATATCAGCTCGCATTCGAAAAATAGATTTGAGTAAATACTTGCCTGAGGCCAAAGCAAAGGACCCAATCAGGAATACAGGGCGGGCAGGGGCTCACCCATGGCTTCCATCCACTGTACCCGCGACACCACCGAGAAGAAAGAAATGGGAAATGGCCCCGCAATGCGTTTATTGACTTGATGAATCAAGGCCCGGTATTTGGCCATAAACTCCGGATGGCGGTTTAGCAGCATGATGTGGTTTTCATCCTCGGTATAGCTGAGCATATCATCCAGCGAAATCCAGGCATTCCCCATGCTTTCCCACCAGTGGCGCAGTTGATCGAAGTCGGGCAGAACGATGGCCGTGAGGCAATCCTGCTCGTCCAGGTCGATCTTTACCTTTTTGATCAGCTCCAGCTGACAGAGGTGCTGCTCCAGCTTTTCAAACAATTCATCTGTGATCTCAAACTTTTCGCGGGTAATGGGCTGGGGCGCTGCCTGGGGGTTGACAGCCAGCTTTCTGGTTTTGGGAATGGGTACAAAAGGAGGTGGAGGGGCTGGTTTTTCTGAAAAAATATAAAGGATGAGGTATATCACCAGGGCGATAGCGGAAAAACAAAGGGTGATGAGGATAAATAACATGGCAAATGGAACAAGCTTGGGTCTATAGAAGCAACGCCTGTTCGCCTGTGCATATTACGCCCTGCCGATCACTTTTTTTCAACACATTTCCCCCGTTTCGGGGTCGAGGTAGCAGGCATCCGACTGTATTTCGCGTATATGGGTAAGTTCGAGGCTCAGCTCGTGCAGGTAAGCGCGTATGGCTGCCTCGCCCTGCACCAGGGTATGGTCCTCCTCTATGGCCGGGGCCTGCCCACTTCCTTCCAGCAGCTTGTGGGCCACCACCAGTTCTTTGAGGCTTTGGGCCACTTCTTCGGAAAAGGGGTCTCCTGCTTTGTGGTGAAATACGATCATCAGATATTATACATTAAATAGTCCGGGAATGAGCATTTTCTCCAGGTAACACATGCCCTCCAGTACCAGCATGGAGTGTTTGTAGTCAAATACATCCGTGCTGCCATCCTGGGCTTTGCGGTACTCTGGGTCTGTCATGATAAAGCCTTTCAACTCCCTCGAAAGCTGTTGCGCCTGCTCGCGCAGGCTGCGTACATTGCCCAGCATACCGGTGGTAGCAGGCCCTACAAATTGCAGGTAAATGTCCAGGAATTTTTCAAACGATTCGAAACGCTCCGGAAATTCCAGCCCAAATTGCAGGTCTTCGAAGTGGCGGGTGGAAATGATGTCGTCGGCGCGGAGTTCCTGTGCTTGCTGGCCCTGGGCGAAAATTTTGAAGCCCTTTTCGCCAAAAATGTCGGAATTGAGGCGCAGCTGGTCATCGGTCTTTACGCGCTGCTGCTCCGTGGCACCCACCAGCCCAATGGCTACTTCGGACTTGTTGTCGGAGCGTATATCGTCTTTTTTAAACAGCTTGATTTGCTCGCCCCCCTGGCCAAAGCCTGCCTGAAAGCATTGGTTGTAGAAGGCCTGGGCATGCGCCTTGCCCGGATAGGCGTCCAGCCAGTCGAATATGCGCCCGCCTTTGCCAAAGGGGAAGAGGTCCACCTGATTGACCTGGCTGAGAAAGGCATGCTCGCCTATGGTTTTGGCGATGAGCTGCCCGCCGTAATAGAGCAGCAGGCCAGTCATATAAGCCGGCAGGGCAAAGAGGCGTGGGTATTCACCGGCCAGGAAGGTGTAAAAGTCTTCAAAACTTTGGCCTTTGAGGCGGTCAAAAATGGCATTGAGGAAGAAAGGAGCCGTGTTGGGGCGTTCTTCCAGGGTGCGTATGTTGGGGATGCGCACCGGGGAGCGCGGGTGGTCGTGGTAGTGGAGCAGGGCCTGCCGAAAGCCTTTGGCCTGGGCCCGGGAGACGGCTTTCATGATGTAACCCGCCGCCAGGCGCACCGAGCTCTGCTTGAGCAGCCTGAAGGCCCGCGCTTCCCGGTCCATGGCAATGACGAGTATGTCGCTGGTGCTGCCGCCCACATCTATGCCCAAAAACACGTTTTTGGCGTCCAGCGACCGGCCCGTGGTCAGGGCGTAATTGGATACGGCCTCGGCCTCGGTGGAGGGGTGCTCGTTGAGCTCCACCCTGGCCCCTTCGATGGGACAGGTAGCGACGATGTCGCGGTACAGCACTTCGTATTGCAGACGCTCGGCATTGGAAAAAGAACCCGGGTAGGACCAGCGCAGTTCGGCAGGCATATAGCCGCTGGCATAGAGGTCGGCACAGGCATTGAGCCATACGGTTTTGAGGTAGGCTTTCTTCTTGGCCAGGTCTTTTTGTTCGGTGAGCCACTTCATGCTGTGGTGCAGGGTGCCCGCATTGGTGGTGATGGTGCGCTCATCCATGTCTTTGATGTGGATGTTGGGCTTAAACACGGGTACCCCGCCGGCTATCTCCTGGTCCTTCATGCCCGGCTGAATGTAGTTGGGGTTGTGTTCATGCAGCCAGGATTTGATCTGGCCATTGTCGGTGGGCTCATTCTGAAAGTAGTACAGCTCGTGAGGCAGGGCAATTTTTTCCTTGTTGGGGTCTATCACCTCTGCGCCCACCAAAAACATGCGGCGGTTGGCAAAGGGTACGGGTTGTATTTCACTGCCGTTGGTGCGGGCAAACTGCAGGCAGGAGTTGTTGCTGCCAAAGTCCAGGCCCACCACCGCCTCAATGTGGTTGGCGCTGTGGGTGAGGTCTTTGATTTTGCGGTCGCCCATGCTGTCGTCCTCGGGGTTTTTCACAATGAGGTAACCCAGCACGCGGTCTTCCCCATTGAGGTGCTTGCGCAATTCCAGCCCGGCTATGGGCATGTTGGTTTTGAGAATGTCGTACTTGTGGAAAGAACTGTCCAGGGTGAGGTCGGGATAAGCCACCAGCTTCTCCACCCGCAGGGGCGTTTCGCCCATGTCTTTGGAGTCGGCATAGAGGATCTTGCCGCTGCGGTTATGGGTGAGAATGGACTGGTCGCTGGCCGCTTTAAAGAAGGGCACCAGGTGGGTGCCGGGGTCAGTTTCGGCAAACTCGGAGTAGAGGTAATAGCTGGTCCAGTTTTGGGAAATGAAGTTGGGCCAGGCAATGACGTGCCGTTCATTTTCTATGGGTTCCAGCTCGTACTCCTTGCTGATGGGAGTGAGCTTTTTGCCGTCGATGACCAGGTGCAGTTCCACCACCAGTTTGTACTCATTGGGTTTGATATAGCCCAGTAGTTCGTGCTCGTTGGGCTGGTGGGGGGCAATGAGGTCTCCGATTCGGTTTTTGAATATGAGCAGCCCCTTTTCGCTCAGCGGAATGGGAAAATAGAGCTTCTGGGGCTCCAGTTCAGGCTGGTTGGGGTTGTAGTCGGGGTTGGGCACCTGCAGGTAGTGCACGGCCGCCTGCTCAAGTGGCTGGCGGGGATCAGTTTGTTTAAACTCCAGAATGTAATCCTCCTGCAGCAATATTTCCTGGGGGTCCACCTCTATGGCGCCTTCTCCCCCCTTGAAGGAAATGCGCAGGTTGGGGTACACGTACAGGCTTTGTTTTACCTGGAAAAGCGGGTGATAAGGCGGGGCAAAGTTGAGGGAGGCATCCAGGGTACCCTCATCCACTATACCGGTGCCGGCAGCCCGTATTTCGTCTTTCCATTTGCGCAAAAATTCCTTCAAGCCATTGTAGTCCAGGGGGGCTTTGCCCTGGCGGTTGGAGTTGATGTGTTGTTCAAACTCCAGGAAGTTGGTTTCTATGATGTTGCGCACCAGCAGGTACAGCTTCTGCAACTGGTCGTTGGTGAGCACCTTCATCTGCACCGGATCGTGGAAATAGCCGCCCTTGTACCAGGGCATGTCGCTGGTTTGGGGCAGGCCGCCGTATTCGGCTGCGGTGAACACCAGGGAGTAAGGCGAAGTGCCGCCTATGAGTTTGCCCGCATAATAAATGAGCTGGATAAAGGGCTTCTCATCGGGGTTGGTGGCCAGCTTTGCCGGATCGCACCAGAGGTCGGCATCTTCAAACAGCATGCGCCCCAGGGCAGCGGGAAGGTGAAACAAAGCCGGATGGTCTTTGTCCAGGTAAATGGGTTCGCTGATGGTAATGCGGTTGGGAAAAAGGGCGATACAGGCTATGAGGCCCTTCCACTCATTGACCAGCATTTCGTAAAACTCGATCAAACCCGAGGTGCGTATGTTGGCTTCTACCTGTGTATAGGGAAAGGCAAAACCAAAGAGCCGGGCCCGTGCCCAGGGAGAGGGCACGCCCGAAATGAGGGAATTCAGGGCTTCGGCCGTAATTTCATCCGCTATCTGGCCCGTTTCTATGCCCTGAATAAAGGGCTGGGCTTCTTCAAACAAATGCCACTTGCCTTTGACTTCGGTCTTGCTGTTGCTGCTGTTGATCAGTAAACTTTTTGTTGACATTGCGATTTGCTGTTGTGGGTACTCCCTGCTTGGAACAGATCAGGCTTCTTCTTTAAAATTGTACAAGGTACAGAGGGCGTCGTACATCCTTTTGGTGAGCATTTCACATTTGTTGGTGAGCTTTGGGTCATTGGCACGCTCCTTAAAAGTCTTTTTAAAAGAATCGAAAGGCGTTCCAAACAAGCCGGTGGAAAATTTGTGGTGCTCAAAGTCCTCTTTGTAGAGTTTGTTGCTGTAGTTGAGCTTGTTCAGTTCGCGCTCAGTGGTGGGGCTGAACATGGCGGCATTGAGCAAAAACTTATCGCCTCCCCCCACCGACTTGTAGATCTGGCGCAGCCAGCCGTCGCGCACTTCGCCTTCGTCCAGCCTGAAATTAAACAACTCAAAATAGCGCTTAATGGCCTTCACCTCGCGCTCATCTATGTCCTCATAGCCGGTGATGTTGTCGTTTTTGGCCAGGGCCCCGCTTTTGGCCGCTGCATAGAAGTCGGCTTTGAGGTTGACCAGGTGCGACATAACCGTGGCCATGCCCAGGCGTTTGGCAAATTTGGGTACATCTTCGGCCTTCACAAAGTCGGAAAACTCCAGGGTTCCGTCGGCCGAGACCGAGCGGAAGTAGTACTGCACTTCCCCTTCTTCGCGAATGTTCCTCAGGGCATCCTCATCGGTATGGAAAAAGTCATAAGCGGCAAAAGCAGCAAACAGCTCGATGTAATGGGCGTCGTTTTCCTGCTTGCTGCCGCCGGTGATGGTTTCGTTTTCGTCGTGTTCGGTGCGAAACTCAATGGTGGGCGTACCCAGCATGTAAAACTTCTGGTAGGTTTGCTTCACCGTGCGGTCTTCGTTGTAAAACATCATGGCGGCCTGGGAGTTCATGGCAAATTTTTCCGAGGTAGCCACCACCAGCTGCCGGGCCACGTAGTCGGAGCTGGGCACCTTGAAGGAGAAGTAGCTGGTGAGCAAAATGGAGCCAAAAAAGGCATTCTTGAGCGAAGAACCCGGCGCCAGTATGTTGGCGGCCTTGTTGAAGGCCTTGGGGATAACCGGAATGGAAGAAGCGCCCGTACCCCCGAATACCGAGCCCATCACAAACACCCGGGGGCTGCCCGTCTGGCTGGCCGTAATCAGGGAGCTGATGAACCGGGCCAGGTCACCGGCGTGGTTGGTTTGCACTTCCTCTATGATGTTGTGGTACATGAGGAAGGAGCCCAGGTTGGTTTGGGCGCGGTAGCCGTGCTTGAGGTCAAATTCGCGGGTGTTTTGGGTAAACAGCAAATTGGCCAGGTCGGCCTCGCGGGCATTGCTGTGCCGCAGGTCGCCGTATTTGGTGAGGCGGGCAAAGTTGCCCGTATCCTGGCGCGAATAGTCGGGGCTAAACTGGTAGTAATTGATCTTGGCCGAAAAGAGGGTGTCCTGCAGGGGGTAATGCTCCTTGTTGACGCCCTTAGCTTTGTTGTAAACATCCACCAGCTCCTTGAGGCGGCAGAAATTGCCGTTTTCGCGGTCGGTATCCAGGGCCAGCATGTCGATTTCGGTATTGTCAAACATGCCCATCGCACACAGATGCACAAATGACTCCAGGCATCGCATGCCGGTACCGCCTATCCCTATGACAAATATTTTCATGTTCATTCCACTTATTTGGATGGAAAAATCGTACCAAACTTAGATCTGGGTAAGAGTTTGCTCAGGGCAAAGCCCACGATGAAATAAATGAGGGCATTGATGATGATGGAGTACATCATCACCTGCCGGAACTCCTCCATTTGCCGCCCCCTGAGGTTGGTTACCGAAAAGGAGCTCATGGCAAAAAGCAGTACGATGGCCACCACCCCCACAATGATGAAGGCCATGCGGCGTTTGAAGGGATCGCGGGGATTTTTCCCAGCTTCGTAGGGAATGCTGTTGGCAATGAGCCAGGCAATGCCCAGGCACAATACCGCCAGCAGGGCGCCGGCTATAAATACCTCCGTTTTGATGGTTTCAAAAGCACTGCGGGGGATGCGGCCCGGATCGCCAAAGAGCACGTCCCACAGGTGAATGGACTTTCGCGAGGCTTGCAATAGGATGATGTTCATGAGATCTGATTCCTTTTTGGGGTCGTTGAGAATAAAAGTTTGATGCGTGCTTATTGCTGATAGGTGATGTAATACGAATAAATTCTTTTGTGCTGGGGCTTGAGCTCCCGCATGGCCAGGCGTACGCTTTCGCTCAGGCCCGTGTTGATGGTGTTTTTGTAGGGCCATTTCAGCAGCTCAAAATCCTGCTTTTTTTCGTCGTAACGCACATCCTCAATGAAGAGGTCGATGCGAAACATGCCGGTTTCCCACCAGGCGTCCACGTTGAAGTTCTTTACGGGTCGTATGGCGATTCTGGCCGTGCTGAAGCCGTCGCCTCCCTGCTCCATGACCGACTCCTCGTGCAGCTCAAAGAGCTCGGCCACGCGCCTGCCCCGGGCATCCTCCGGCCCGAAGCTGCAGCGGGCGGGGTCCTCGCAGTTGAGGTAGGGATTGCACCAATAGGTGTGTTTGTCGCCCTGCTCATCCACCACCATGGCCGTATCGGCCTGCTGGCATTTGAGGTAGTCCTGGTAGGCCTGCAGGGGACGGGAAATGTCCTGCACCTCCACAGCCAGGTTGGCAATCTGGTAATTGATAAACTCATTGGTGAGCAGCAGCTGGTAAAAGAGCTTGTTCTTTTCGTCCAGCTCCGGCCGGAAGTCGCCGTTGAATTTGCCACTGGCAAAATCCTCTATGTATTCGTAAAACACCTTGGGATCATACACGTGAATGTGCTCAAAACCCTGCTCTGGGCCGCCCCGGCGCTCGTAGTCCATCACCCAGTCCACCAAGGTAGAGTTGATGCCGCTTTCATTCCGGGGCCTGCCATCCTCCTCTTTGCTGAGGCGGTAGTCGTTGATGGTAAACTTCAAATGCCCGTAGCTGTCGTTGCGCTTGAGGTCGGCCGTGGCTTCCAGAAAGGCTTCAATGGCCGAGTTGGGGGCATTGGCCAGCTTTTCGGGGGTAAAAAAGATGAAAAACAGGCGTTCCTGGTTGGGGTAGCTCAGCACCACGAAGTCGAGGCGGTTGCCTTCGCCCAGCCACTGGGTGAAAGGCTGCAGGGCCCAGGCCATGCTGGGGTCCACAATGCCGGGTATGTTTTGGCGGGCCAGCTCCCCGTCGGTGACAAAAATGCTTTGCCGGTCGTGCTTGCGCACAATTTCGGCCACAGCCGTATCCAGGGGGGCGTAGTTGTTGGCGTTGTTGTAGTTGGCGGGGTTGCGCACAAATACCTTCACATCGCCCACCTGCCGGTTGTCGATGCGCTCCAGGGGGTTGGACAATTTGGCATTGAGGCGGTAATAAGTAGCCGGGCTACGCGACACAATGTTGATGAGGTCGGTGAGCAGGTCGGTATTGCCCCTGCGGGTCTGGGATACCTTCTGGTGCAGGCCGCTGGACATGTCGAAGTACAT
>RFHT01000271.1 GCA_003696835.1 Bacteroidota bacterium | reverse complement strand
GCCTGTGCCGCCGTCATTCGTATATCGGCCTGCAGCATTTCAGGCGCCGTCGCTCCCTGGCGGTAGAGCGCCTTGAGCTTGCCCAGGTCCAGCAGGTAATCCTTGTCGTGGCCATAGCCCAGCTCTTTGAGCATCACCTCGCGTATGATGCGGATGTTGCGGTTTTCGCAAAACACCAAAGGCACCACCAGCCAGTAATTGGCCGTGCCCACGCGCCCATCGGCGCGGTGGTAGCCCTCAAAAGTGGCCTGGCGCCACTTGCTTACATCAGGCGGCTGCCAGTGGGTCTTGCGCTTGCCCAACTGGTAGGCCTGTGTGGCATGCCGGATGTTTTGGGTGGAAATCAACTGCCCTTGCGCAATGGGCCGCATGGCACGGCCCACCTGCACCCCGTACATGTGAACGGACTCACCCTCGGCAAAGTCCCGGGCGGCAAATTTGTGTTTGGCAGGAATGTCCTCTCTCAGCTGGTAGTACTCGCCATCAAGTTCAACATCTTGGCCGGCCTTCAGCTCGGTGAGGGCCACGATGAGGTCGTCCTGTGGATGAATTTTTAAAACCCTTCGCATAGCAGGTATGGAATTTTGGCGCTAATCTACATAATTCACCGGCATAAAACCCAGCAGGCGGTCGCTGCGGTCGGTAGGAGCACGATAATAGATCAGTACGCTGTAAAAATTTTCAGTATCAAAGGGCCTTCCTTCAAACTTTCGCTCATCTACCAGGGGTGAATCAGGCGTTTTGAGCACATATTCATAATCGTACACCCCCTGCTTGAGGAAAATTCCGGCCTCGTAGCGTCCCTGAGCCTCATTGTAGGTCATGCGGTATTCCGGGCGGGTTTGCCAGTCGGTAAAGGCCCCAAAAACATATACTTCTCCCTTTTCCACCGGCTGGCTGCGCAGCCGGAAGTGGTTCAGCACGTAGTCGGCCGAATAATCAGCTGCATTGGGCCATTCCTGCACCTGTATAAAATACAAGCCGTTGAAGTCGCGGCGGGAACCATACACATTCTTAATGCGCGGCTCATCGGTAAACAGGGTAACCTCGTAGTATTGCTCCTGCTCGGTTACGTCCCGCATGGATTCGGAATAAAAACGGGTGCTTCTCACATCATGCCAGCGAAATTCGTTCCCACCCGAAAAAGCCGTGTTCAGGTTGATGCTGTATTCATAGGTATCCTGCCCAAAAAAACGGGGCTGGTCAAGCAGCACGGCATTGTCCCAGCGGAAATTTTGCAGCACCATCACCTTGAGGTCCTGAGCCGGGTTGATGATTTGCATACCACGGGTGTTTACATCAAAAGCCAGCTCATTGAGGCGCATACGCTGTATGGTTTCTCCCAGCAGGTATTTGGGTTGTATGAGGATGCGGGGATCGGCCACCACAAAGCGGCGCGTCAGCACCAGGTCGTTTGGATCGCTGTTTCGGTACACCTTAATGAGGTAATTGCCACTGATTTTAAAGGCATTTTCCGGTTTGGGAAATTGGTAGAAATAATGGAAATAGTGAACCTTGGTGAACTCCGACCTGCGGAAAATGTCGATACGGTCCTGTGAAAACCCTTCGAAAAATTCGATGGGCAGCATGTTGGTAGGCTGCCACTTGGCGTCGCAATGGACAAAATCAATCGAAAAATAAGACTCCTGCCCGTCCTGGGGCACCAGTTCGTCAAACTCCAGGGTGAGGGGCGTGGGGTCATTTGCATAAATGACGGGATAACTCAGCTCATTGATGCCCCTGTACAGCTGTACGGTGCGTATGTTGGGTTCGTAAGCGTGATCCTGCGGCAGCAGGGATTTTTGTGACCGGTCATGAGCCGTGTTTTGACTTTTTTGGGTGGGCACACAGGTCATCAGCAGCAGGCAAAAAGCGGGCAGGCATGCCCGAAACAGTACATTCATGATGCATTCGGTTTATTTGGCAGGAGAATTTGCATTTAAAAAACGTGAAAAGCTTTACAAAAGTCATAGCTTTTACAAAGTTTCTATTTTTTTGAAAAAATTGGCCTTGTAGCTTTTGCCAATGGGAATTTCTTTCTGGCCGATTTCGATGGTATTGCCGTACACCGCTGTGATTTTGTCCAGGGCCACGATGTAGGATTTGTGCACGCGAATAAACTTGCCAGGCGGCAGGCTGTGTTCCAGCTTTTTCAGGGCCTGATACACCACCAGCCTGCGTTGGGGGGTAAAAATGCTCACATACTCTTTCAGCCCTTCAATGTACAACACGTCCTCATATCGCACTTTCACCCATTTGTAATCCACTTTGGCATAAAAATAATCCGCTGGCGAGGCTACAGTTGCAGCTGCTTCCCGCCGCAGCTTCAGTTGGGCAGCCGCTTTGTTGATGGCCTGTACAAAACGCTCAAAGGCTATGGGTTTCAGCAGGTAGTCCATTACCTCCAGTTCAAAGCCCTTCAGGGCATATTCGGCATAAGCCGTGGTGAGAATCACCAGCGGCCTGGGGTTGAGGACCTGCACCAGCTCCAGGCCGCTGAGGTCGGGCATCTGTATGTCCAGCAACAACACATCCACGGGCTGGGTTTGCAGCACCGCCAGGGCCTGCATGGCATTTTCGCAGCTATCCACCAGCTTCAGTTGGGGCAGCTTGGCCACGTAAGCAGCCAGCAGGCTGCGGGCCAGGTGTTCGTCATCGACGATGAGGCAGCAAATGGCATCATTCATGGCCAGAGGGATTTGGGGAAATAAACAACTCAATTTCAACAGAAAAAACACCTTCGACGGCCTGTACGCGGAACTGATGGGCCCGCGGGTACAGCAGGTTCAGCCGCTGGCGAATATTTTCCAGCCCTATGCCTCCCTGTTGGTCTTTGGCCGTATGGGGCCGAAAATTATTAGCTATGCGAAACAGCATGCGGCCCTCCTTCACTTCCAGCCTGGCCTTCATCCAGCCCTTCTCCACATCTTCCAGCATGCCGTGCTTAAAGGCATTTTCAAATAAAGAGACAAACAACATGGGCGGCACAGGCACAGAAGTATCGCCCACCACCTCAAACTCAATGCGCTGGGGCCGGGCAGTTTTGAGCTGCTGAAGGGCGATGTAGTTGTGCAGGTACTGTACTTCCTGCTGAAGCTTTACCCGGGGGGCACTGGCATCGTAAATCATGTAGCGCATCATTTCGGAGAGCTTCATGATCATAGGAGCCGCCTTATCCGACTGGGTGAAAGCCAGGGTGTAAAGGTTGTTGAGGGTGTTGAATAAAAAATGAGGATTGACCTGCATTTTGAGAAACTTGAGCTCCGTTTCCAGTTGCCGGCTTTGGAGTTCCTGCTGCAGGGCACGCTGGCGATGCCAGTTTTCCATCAACCTCAGAGGCAGGGTAATGAGCAACACCAGCAGACTGGTGAGCACAATGCTGCCAATGTGCATGGGCGAGAGCAGAAAACGGTCGATTTCCCGCACAAAAAACAGCTGGTTAATTTTTCTGGCAAAGGCCCGCTCATTGGGACTGCTGAGGTACAGCTCTGCCAGAAAACGGCTCAGCGCTTCTTCATCCCTGAGGGATTGCTGCATCACCCCAACTGTGGAAGCGGTTTGCTGGCGGTAAGACTGAGCCAGGGCATAGTCTCCCCCCGCACGCAGCAGGCTGGCTGCTGCCACCAACAACACCAGCCAGCAGATATACACCCCAAAACGCCGCTGCTCAAAAAAGCGGGGCATGAGCCAGTAAAAGTGCGCATACACCAGCAGGGCATTGATCAGCAGGGTGAGCAGGCTGCGGATGAGGGCGATCTCAAAAGTAAAAAAATAGGCAAAGGTGAACAGGATAAACAGAAAATACCCCACCCAAAAGAGCAGTTGAAGAAGCACACTGAGTTGACGGTAGGTGAGTGTCAGCATAATTGCAGGGTGCAGGCAATTGGGTATGATTGTATGCCTTTGAGGCAAATATACAAAAATGATGGAGCCGGGCAGCCTGTTTTGCTTTCAAATAATTCTGGCCATATTTGCGCACAATTCCAATGGCTTAATTTACGCCTATGTCCAGCCCAGCCCAGACGACCCCAGCCCGGGTACTTGATGAGATCCTGGCCCACCGCCGGGCGGTGCGCCAGTTTGCAGCTACTCCCCTACCCGATGAAGTGGTACATCGCTCGGTGCAGCGGGCCATGCTGGCCCCTAGCTCCGGCAACATGCAGTTTTGGGAGTTTTACCGCGTAAAAACCCCCGCCAAAAAGGAGGTGCTGGCCCACCTCTGCCTCAGCCAGGATGCTGCCCTCAATGCAGCGGAGCTCATGGTGGTGGTGGTGCGCAAAGACCTCTACCGGCAGCGGGCCCGGCGGGTACTGGAAGAAACCCTCCAACTGGCCCCCGACCCGCAGGCAGCCTACCTGCAAAAAGCCAGGCTGCGCTACGGCAAGACCTACCCCATGTACTACTTCATGGACCCCCTGGGTATCAAAGGCATATTCACCAGGCTCTTTCTCCGCCTCAAACGCCTCACCCGCCCTGGCGTGCTCACCGGCAGCGCCTGCGACCTGCGCGTAACGGCCCACAAAAACGTGGCCCTGGCCGCTCAGACCTTTATGCTCAGCATCGCTGCCGAAGGCTACGACAGCTGCCCCATGGAAGGCTTCGACGGCCCCCGCATCAGGCGGTTTCTGGGGCTGCCGCGTACCGCCGAAATCTCCATGGTCATTGCCCTGGGCAAGGCAGACCCGCATGCAGAGCTGCCTCCCCGGGTGCGCCTGTCCATGGAGGAAGTGTACCGTGAAGTGTGAGGCTGGTTAATTTTTTTGACAATCAACACATTGCGTACTACGCTTGTCCGCCATCTCCGCTCCCAGCAAGCCTCTTGCTCAGCTCCAGAGGAAGGGGGCCAAAAAAGTCGCAGGCGGCAAAGCCGCCTGCCAGGGAAACTCCCCTCATTTCCAAAGTCATTTTTTGAGCATTCCTCAGCTGCCGGCTATGGGGCAGCCCAGACTACCTCACACCCCCATGCCCTCTACGGGCAGCTCGGTAAGCGGGGCCGCTGCCAGAATCTCTTTCGTGGCTTTGGCCGCGTATTTTTTAAAGTTCTTGTTGAAGCGTTTGGCCAGCCCCAGTGCAGCCTGGTCGTACTCTTCCTCGTTGAGCCAGGTATCCCGGGGGTTGAGAATGGCATTGGGCACATCGGGGCACCTCTTGGGCATTTCCAGCCCGAAAATGGGGTGTTTGTGATAGGCCACCTTGTTGAGCTCTCCGTTCAGCACCGCTTTGATCATGGCGCGGGTAAACGACAGTTCAATGCGGGAACCCACTCCATAGGGGCCGCCCGTCCAGCCGGTATTGACCAGCCACACGTGAATTTGGCCATCGCCTATGCGGCTGCCCTTTTTGAGCTTATCGCCCAGCAACTTGGCATACACCGTGGGATGCAGCGGCAGAAAAGGCGCGCCAAAACAAGCCGAGAAAGTAGCCTCCGGCTCGTTGATACCCTCTTCAGTACCGGCGATTTTGGCCGTATAGCCACTCAGGAAATGATACATGGCCTGCTCTGGAGTAAGCCTCGAAATGGGAGGCAATACCCCAAAAGCATCACAGGTGAGGAAAAAGATGTTGTGAGGCAGGTCGCCACGCGAGTTGTACATGATGTTATCGATGTGGTAGATGGGATAACTCACGCGCGTATTTTGGGTAATGCTGGTATCGGCATAGTCCACCGTGCAGCCATCCTCCATAAAGCCCACATTTTCCAGCAGGGCCCCAAATTTGATGGCCTTGTAAATCATGGGTTCTTTGGTGGCCGATAGGTTAATGGTTTTGGCATAGCAGCCGCCCTCAAAGTTGAACACACTTTCCTTGGACCAGCCGTGCTCGTCGTCGCCTATGAGGCGGCGGTCGGGGTCATTGGAGAGGGTAGTTTTACCCGTACCCGAAAGGCCGAAAAACAAAGCCGTGTCGCCTTCGGTGCCCACGTTGGCCGAGCAGTGCATGGGCAGCACATTGTTGATGGTGGGCAGCAGGTAGTTGAGCACGGAAAAAACGCCTTTCTTAATTTCTCCGGTATAAGCCGTCCCGCCAATGATGATGGTTTTTTCGGTAAAATTAATGATGGAGAAATTTTCCTGCCGGGTGTGATGCACGGCGGGATCGGCCAGCACGCCGGGAAAGGCAAAAATTTTCCAGTCGGGGGTAAAAGTAGCCAGCTCGCGTTTGGTAGGCCGCAAAAACATGTTATACACAAACATATTTTGCCAGGGGTACTCCGTATAGGCGCGAATGTTCAGCCGGTAGTTGGGGTTGGCACAGGCATAGGCATTGCGCACATACACCTGATCGAGCGACTCAGCGTAATCCAGGATTTTCTGGTAGAGTTGCTGGTAGCTTTCGGGCGAAATGGGGATATTGATCTCCCCCCAATCAACCGTTTTTTCCGTAATGGCGTCCTTCACAATGAAGCGGTCCTTGGGCGACCTTCCGGTAAATTTACCAGTGCGCACCACCAGGGCACCCGTACTGCTGAGATTGCCCTGCCGTTGGATGATGGTATCTTCCACCAGGGCTGCAGGCTGCAAGTTGGATTTTAAATTTTTAAACATGCTTATGGAGTAGTAGTTAGTTGAAAAAAGTGAAGTCAATTAGGTTCAAAGAGCGAACAGGCCGCAAAAATACGAGAAATACACTGAAAAATACAGCCCTTCGCAGGAATTATTGAATTTTTCTTTGGCCAAACCCAACATTCCATTTTACTGCGCGATTACAGCCTTTGTGTGATTTTATTTATAGGGAAAATATTGGGCAGAATGCTTTAAAGACTTTGGCGCACTTTGCGTGCGCCGGCCACCATATTGGCCAGCTTTTTTCGGGCAGCCCAGCGGGCGGTCTGGCTCAGGCCGCAGTCGGGCGCTACCGACAAGCGGTGGGCAGGCACATATTTCAGGCATAAGCGTATGCGCTCTGCGATGTCGTCCACCGACTCTATGTAGTAGCTTTTGACGTCCACTATGCCCACCGCCACGTCCATTTTCCGGCCAATTTGTTCAATCAGCTCTATTTCGGCAAACTCCCTGCTGGCCATTTCCACGTGTATTTCATCCACCTTAAAATCGAGAAAATCGGGAAACATGGGAGCAATGCGGCGGTAGCCCACCGCCCGCCCCTTGTAATTGCCAAAACACAAATGGGTGGAGAGCCTGCAGGCTCCCACTATGGGTTCTACCGTGCGGTTGAAGAGGTCCACAAAGCGGCGGGTGTCCTCTTTGTAGGCATAGCAGCTCATGGAAGGTTCGTCCACCGTAATTTCGGTACAACCGGCCTGAACCAGAGCCTGCAGCTCGTCCCGTACAATGGGCAGCAAGGCCTCAGTAACGGCAAAGCGGTCGGAGTAGGGCCCGTTGGGGATGAGCCTGCCGCTGAGGGTATAGGGGCCGGGTATGCTGGCCTTGAGCACCGGCCCGGCCGGTGCCAGGCGTTTGAGCCGCAGGTATTCCTGCACCACCCCCAGCCCCTCCGGGGCCGAAAGCTCTGCTGTAATGAGATACTTGCCGCGCTGGTCGTGGGCCGGAGGGCCCCACCTGCGGGCTATTTGAGGCTGGGGCCTGATGCCCTGCAGATGGCCGTAAAAAGAAAGATTGAAGTCCAGACGGGTCTGCTCCCCGTCTGTAATGACGTCCAGCCCTGCCTGAAGCTGGTCGTGTATAGCCGCAATCACAGCATCCTCCTGCATTTCGGCCAGGTCGGCCGGACCAAACTGCTCCAGCTGAGCCGAAGCAAACTCCAGCCAGCCCGGAAAGGGGTAGCTGCCGATAACGGTGGTGCGTATGGGGCGTTCTTTCATAGAAAAAAGTTTGAAGTTGGAAGCAAGGCTTCAGGGCTGCGAAGGGTCGCGGTTGAGGTAATCGGAAAAATCGACCTCGCCGCGCTGTATAGGTTGATGAAAAAGAGGAGAAGAAATCAAAAAATCGGCCGTGCTGCGGTTGCAGGCCGTAGGAATGTTGTACATGGTGGCAATGCGCAACAGGGCTTTGACGTCCACATCGTGCGGCTGGGCCGTCATGGGGTCCCAGAAAAAGAGAAAGAAGTCAATCTTCCCCTCGGCTATACAGGCACCTATTTGCTGGTCGCCCCCCAGCGGCCCCGATTTGAACCGGTGCAGCTGCAAGGGAATGTCCTGGCCAGAATCTGCGATTTTGGCTTCCAGCATCTGCTGCACCATGCTGCCGGTGGTGCCCGTACAGTAGAGCTGGTGCTGCACCAGCTCTTCCCAGTTCCAGGAAGCCCACTCTACCAGTTGCTGCTTGCAGCGGTCGTGCGCCACCAGGGCAATTCGCTTTTTCATGTAGCTGTCGTTTATACAAAGGTCAGATTTGAGAATATCTTATGCAATGACTAGCTTTGATCTTCTAAAAAAAATGATCATCCAACACCGCATGAAGTTATTGGGAATGGTGGCCCTGCTGGGTTGCCTGGGCTGGGCATGCAGGCCGCAGCCGCCCGGAATTCAGGTAGCGGTGGCAGCCAACCTGCTGCTGCCCATGCAGGAAATAGCCGCCGCCTTTGAAGCAAAAGAGAAGCTGAATATACACCTCATTCCGGCATCATCCGGGGTACTTACAGCTCAGATTCGCCAGCAAGCCCCCTTTGATCTCTTTTTTTCGGCCAACGCACGCTATCCCCGCCAGCTGTATGAAGAGGGCTACGGGGCTGAGGCGCCGCTGGTATTGGTGCGGGGGCATTTGGTGTTTTGGAGCAAGCATGAGCTACCCACTCCCGATGTGGCAGCCAGCTTGCCGTCCCTTGCCTCCGGCCACCTGGCCCTGGCCCACCCGGAGCTGGCGCCCTATGGCAGCCTGGCCAAAAACTGGCTGGAGCAACACCACCTCTGGCAAATGCTGCAGCCCCGACTGGTTTTTGGCGAAAACGTGGGGCAGGTCAACCAGTACATCTACACCGGGGCCGTGGATGCCGCTTTTACGGCCAACTCGGCCATGTATGCTCCTGAGCTGCGCCCCCGTGGGTACTGGACTCCGCTCGAAACCACAACGGATATTCCGCACTCTCTGCTCATCACCAAAGGTGCCCGGCCCGAAAGCCGTCGCTTTGTTGACTTTCTGCGCTCAGAAACGGCCCGGAATATCTTCCGGGCCTATGGCTATGCTTCACCCCCTGCCCCCTAAACTATGATCTGGGAACCCTTTCTGCTGAGCCTGAAACTGGCATTTGTTACCACCCTGAGCCTGCTTGTGCTGGCCCGGCCCCTGGTGTACGTATTGCACATGCACCGCTCGGTATTTCACCCCGCCTTCAAAGCCCTGGTGAGCCTGCCCCTGGTGCTGCCTCCTACCGTGCTGGGCTATTACCTGCTCATCGCCTTTCAGCCCAACAGCTGGCTGGGGCAGCTGGCAGCTGAGGTGTTTGGCATACAGCTGGCCTTTAGCTTTAGCGGCCTGGTGCTGGCATCCGTTATCTTTAGCCTGCCTTTTCTGGTCAATCCCCTGCTTTCGGGCCTGGAAGCCCTGCCCGCCTCCTACCAGGAAGCAGCTTTTACCCTGGGCAAATCCCGCTGGCTTACTTTCTGGCGCGTTTTGCTGCCCAATGTCAAAGCCTCCCTGCTGGTGGGCATGGTGATGAGTTTTGCCCATACCATAGGCGAGTTTGGCGTCATCCTCATGATAGGAGGCAACATTCCCGGCAAAACCCGTGTAGCCTCCATTGCCATTTATCATGAAGTAGAAGCCCTCAACTATGCCACTGCCGATGTATATGCCGCCATTTTGCTGGGCTTTTCCTTTCTCGTGCTGCTGGGTATCCACGCCTACCGGGGCAGCCACGTACTGGACCCCGGAAAGGCCGGCTAAGCCCCCCCTAAAGCCGGCAGTAAAAACGTGCCTTTTTTCTCCTAAAATCTTGTGGCCAAGCCCTTTGGATATACAAAATTTATCCCATATATTTGCGTGTTCAAAAATCCATTAAAGAACTTTAACAAACAGAGAAGATACATGTATTTGTACAAAGAACTTAAACAGGAGATTTTCAAAAAATACGGTCACGCCAAGAGCGAAGCCGACACGGGCTCTCCTGAGGCTCAAATAGCCTTGTTTACCTACAGAATTCAACATCTTACTGAACATCTCAAGCAGAATAAAAAGGATAATTCTACCCGCATGGGGCTTCAGCGTCTGGTGGGAAAGCGAAGGAAAATGCTGGACTATCTGAAGCGCTCAGATATTGAAAGATACAGAGCCATTATCAAAGAATTGGGAATTCGGAAGTAATTCCCAATTTTTTTATTCATGCCGCATAATTTTTAGCAAAAATCATGAATGTAATTACGAAATCAATTGACCTTCCCGATGGAAGGACCATCAGTATTGAAACAGGAGCTATCGCAAGGCAGGCCAATGGTGCTGTAGTATTGAGTTGTGGCGACACCATGCTACTGGCCACAGCGGTAGCCAGAGAAGAAATCAACCTTGAAATGGATTTCTTGCCTCTGTCGGTCGATTATATCGAGAATTTCTCCTCGGCAGGCCGCTTTCCCGGAGGCTTTTTCAAACGCGAAGGCCGCCTGGGCGAGCACGAAATCCTCACATCGCGCCTCATCGACCGGGCCATCAGGCCCCTCTTTCCCGACGACTACCACGGGGATACCCAGCTGATGATTCAGCTCATCTCTGCCGATGCACAGGAGCAGGCCGACGCCCTGGCCTGTGTAGCCGCCTCTGCTGCCCTTTGTGTGTCGGACATCCCCTTCCCCGATCCGGTATCGGAAGTACGCGTAGGCAGGAAAAATGGCGAGTTTATCATTAACCCCAGCCGCGATGATATGGAAGCCTGCGACCTCGACCTCATCGTTGCCGGTACCGACGACTCCATCAACATGGTGGAGGGTGAAATGAAAGAAGTAAGTGAAGAGGTGATGCTCGAAGCCCTCAAATTCGCACACGAATACATCCGCATGTTTAATGGCCTGCAACGCGAGCTGCGCCAGGCCGTGGGCAAATCGCCCAGAGAATACGACAAGCTCGAGTTCGATGAGGCCATGTACCAGTTCATCGAAAACAGTGTGGGCAAAGAAATGGCGGAAATCGTGCATGCTGCCACCTCTAAAAATGAGCGAAGCGAAGGCTTCGGCAAGCTCAAAGAGCGGGTAATGGAAGAGCTCAAGGAACACGAGACCTTCGCGGAGGACGAATACCTGGGGGTCAAAGCTTCGAGCTACTTCAAGGAAATACAGAAAAAGATCGTGCGGAAAATGGTGCTGGAAGAGTCCAGGCGCCTCGACGGCCGCAAACTGGACGAAGTGCGGGACATCTGGGGCCGGGTGGGCTACCTCAAGCGCGCCCACGGCTCAGCCCTCTTCACCCGCGGCGAAACCCAAAGCCTGGCCACGGTTACCCTGGGTACCAAGCTCGATGAGCAAACCATAGACACGGCCACCTACCGCGGTACCAAGCGCTTTTTGCTGCACTACAACTTCCCCGGCTTTTCCACGGGTGAAGTGAAGTTCAACCGCGGGCCGGGCCGGCGCGAAATTGGCCACGGCAACCTGGCCGAGCGCGCACTCAAAATCGTGGTGCCCGACGACCTGCCCTACACCATCCGCATCGTTTCCAACATCACAGAGTCCAACGGCTCCAGCTCTATGGCCTCGGTATGCTCCGGCACCCTGGCCCTCATGGATGCTGGTATCCAAATTACCAAGCCCGTGTCGGGCATTGCCATGGGGCTCATCTCCGGCGAAGATGGCAAATTTGCCGTGCTTTCCGACATACTGGGCGATGAGGACTTCCTGGGCGATATGGACTTCAAGGTAACAGGTACCCGCGATGGCCTTACTGCCTGCCAGATGGACATCAAAATCCGGGGACTTTCCTACGAAATTATTCAGCAGGCCCTGGAGCAGTCCAAAGCCGGCAGACTCCATATACTGGATGAAATGCTCAAAATCTTGCCCGAACCCCGGGAAGATTTCTCTCCCTATGCACCCCGTTTCTTCGAAATGGCCATTCCCATCGAAGCCTTTGGCAGCATCATTGGCCCCGGTGGCAAGGTGATACAGGAAATTCAGCGTCAAACCAATACCACCATTGCCCTGGAGGAAATCGACGCCAAAAACGGTACGGCTACCATTGCCTCCGAAGACGCTGCCGGCATAGAAGCCGCCGTGAAGCAAATTCGCGCCCTCATACAGCAGCCTGAAGTGGGCGAAGTCTATAAAGCCAAGGTCAAATCCATCATGGATTATGGTGCCTTTGTTGAGTTCCTGCCCGGAAAAGAAGGCTTGCTGCACATTTCCGAAATCTCCTATGATCGCCTCAAAAGCATGGACGGTGTGTTCAATGTGGGCGACGAAGTAGAGATCAAACTCATCGGTATAGACCAGAAGTCGGGCAAATTTCGCCTCAGCCACAAAGCCCTGCTGCCCAAGCCCGAAGGTTACGAAGAGCGGCCCAATAACCGTGGCGGACGTGGAGGCGACAGAAACAGAGACCGAGACCGCCGCAGGCGTTAGGCACGCCCGCAGCCAGCTTATTTGCTACCACAAATGACCCCCGTATCGCGGATTCTGTCTGTAAGGGGTTCGTTTGTGGTTTCTTGTTTTGTAAGAAACTGCCGCAGCAGCACGTTGCTACTCCAGGGGTGTAATATTCCCCTGGCTTTCGCACTTGAGATTTTGACAATCAGCACGCTATTTTGCATGTGCATAACCTTAACACCTCCTTATGAAAATCTTGGTTACCGGCGGTGCCGGCTTCATCGGTTCCAACCTCATCGATTTTTTGCTCAATGCCCATCACCAGGTCAAAACCATTGACAACCTCTCCACAGGACGCTACGAAAACATTGCTGCCCATACAGCTAACCCCAACTTTGAGTTCGTGCAGGCCTCCGTTACTGAACGCGAGGTGATGGAAGAACTCGTAGCCTGGTGCGACCACTGCTACCACCTGGCTGCACCCGTAGGGGTAAAGTACATTATGCAGCATCCCGTGCGCACCATACTGGACAACATCAGAGGCATAGATGTATTGCTGGAATTGATCAACAAATACCAAAAACGGGTACTGGTGGCCTCCACTTCCGAAATTTATGGCCGCAGCCTGGATTTTCTCGACCCCAGCCACCGCCGCAAACTCAAAGAAGACGACTACCGCGTGGAAGGCTCCACCCGCAACCACCGCTGGGCCTACGCCAATACCAAGGCCATGGACGAATTCCTGGCTTTTGCCTACCACAAAGAATTTGGCACCGAGGTGGTCATTGCCCGCTTTTTCAATACCGTAGGGCCGCGCCAGCTCTTTAACTACGGCATGGTCATCCCCAATTTTGTAAAAAAAGCCCTCAGCAACGAAGACCTGGAAGTACACGGCTCCGGCGAACAGCGCCGCAGCTTCATGCACGTACACGATGTGGTGCGTGCCATCACCAGCCTCATGTTTACCGGCAAAGGCGTAGGTGAGGAGTTTAATATTGGCAATCCCCATGAAATTACCATCAATGAGCTCGGCCGCAAAGTAATCGAAAAAACCGCTAGCCAGTCCCGCCTCCTCCACATTCCCTATGAGGAAGCCTACGGCCAGGGCTTTGAAGACATGAACCGCCGTACGGCCGACATCAGCAAGCTCCGCACCACCATCGACTTCGACTTTGAATACACCCTGGACGACATACTCGAAGATGTGATTGCCTACTACCGCAAAAAAACCGAAAAAGTTGGGTAAATCAGGGAATACTCGCAGCCTTAGCACGCTGAAAAATTATCTTTTGGAGATATTTTTTTGGGTTTTTGATTAATTTTTGATATATTTATTTATGATGATCAACCTTCTGCTTTTGAATGAAGATAAACTTAATTGATGGAGAAACAGCTGCTGTAGTCGAAGCAATTATTGAACAGGCAGACCAGACAGATATGCCATTGAGAAAAGATGGGTGGCAATTTAAGTGGCAAAAGCTCTGCAAAGTAGAAGGTGCTCTCTTTTACAAAGTAGTCACACTAAAAGAACCACAGAAAGTTGAAGGTTTGATGATGTTGACACTTATGTTTGGAGAGATGTTATACATGAACAATATTGAAGTATCTCCCTGGAATTACAGCTCAAATGGAAAATATGAAAATATAGCCGGATGTTTACTCGCGTATGCATGCTATAAAAGTTTTGAGTTGGGAAGAGGAAACTATTTGGGTTTTTTGTCATTTGACAGCAAGACGAAACTGATAAAATTATACCAGAGAAAGTATGGAGCCATTCATGCAAGCGGGCATAAGATGTTCTTTGATCCGGCGGGAGGCAAAGCATTGATCAGCAAATATTTAGGCATTCAATCAAATAGCTGAATTTCAAATAATGGAACAGGAAATAAGGAATCCCGGAGGTGTCAATGGATTGGGAGAAGGATTAATCAACACAAATAGCCGTGATTTTCTGGCCCTTCAATCCATGATACAGCAAATTTCCTCGGACATGAGCGAAGAGGAAAGACTAAAAAATGAATGCTTGTCGATCAGGTTTCAAATGGAATCCTATTTGAACGATGCCCGTGCACAAATAACCCATGCAGGATATTTTATTGAGCAGTTTTTAAAAGCAATCAAAGTAAAGAAAAAGGATTTTGCTAAGTATATAGGTTATGAAGAATCAAACTTGAGTGCCCTTCTGAAAGGAAGAAGAAAGATCAATCCTGATCTGGCGCTCAAATTCGGCCACATTTTTAAAATCAATCCCTTGATATGGCTCAGTATTGAAAACAAAAATGAATTAATCAAGGCATTAGAACAAAATAAAGAAAACTACCAGGCATACAAGCTGAAAGATTTAATGCGAAAGGCGGGCTAAACCTGCCTACTTCCCCTTGTGCAGCTCAAAGAGTCCGGCTGTCTGGTCGATGTAGAAATGCCGTTCGGCTACATTGCGCTCACTAAAAGTTTGCCACTCTCTGCGGGGCTGCAACCGCTGCCGGATGCCATTGGCATATATGTAAACCGGCAAGGCAAACCCTTCCACCTTTGTGCGCCATCGGTAGTCCATCTCAAAGCGATTTCCCGCCTTTTTAATGCTGTATTCCAGCACGGGCAAGGTAGCATGGCGCAAGTATTGCTCAAACAACCAACTGTAATCCTGGCCGAGTTCGGCCCCGAAAAAGTCAATGACTTCCTGGGAAGACAGATTGCGGTAGCGGTGCTGCATACCCAGTTTTTGAAGGCATGCCTGCCAGCGCTCATCATCGTCCACTGCATTGCGCAGGCTGTGCAGCATCCAGGCCCCCTTGGGGTGCATATCTTCGCTCTGCCGGCCGCGGTAGGGGTAGTCGGCGGGCCCCAGCAGGGGCTCCCGGTTTTGGATCTGCCTGCGCAATTGCTGTAAATAAGCCACAGCCTGGTCATAGTCCAGCAAGTGCTCCACAAACAGTACTTCCATGTAGGCCGCAAAAGCCTCGGTAACCCAGGCCTCTGTGGCATCGCGGGCGCCTGTGCTGCCGCCAAACCACTCGTGGGCCAGTTGGTGCAGCAGTTCGGCATCAAAGCCAAACTCATTGTTTTGCTGGCCGTGGTGAAAGGCAAGCCCCCCGTAATGCATGATCTCCTGGTATGAGGTTTCCACCATCTTGAAGCCATCCTCCCAGTAGGGATAAGGCCCCAAACGCGCCTCCAGAAAGCGAAGCATGGCCTTTACCTGCCTGAGGTGAGTCGGAACGTGCGATTCGTGCCCCGGCAGCACATAGTAATTCAGGTGGTGAAAGGCTTCGTTGCGGTCTTTGAATACATCCTGTACCAGCGCATATTTTCCCACAAAACACCCCAGCTGGTTGCTGCTCATGGGCTTGCTTACCACCCACAGGTAGCGCAAAAAATTGCCCGGCAGGCGGTCCTGGCTCATCAGGCTGCCATTGGCAATGGCCATGAGCGTTTCGGGTACAATCAGCGATATTTCCATGCTGTCGGGCCGGTCCGACCAATGGTCTTTCAATGGCCACCAGGCACCGCTGCCCACGGCATCGCTGCAAACAGCTACCTGCGGATTCCCCTTTTCGTCCTGCCCCCAAAAAAAAGCCCCTTCCTCCCCCGGAGCGCTGGCCTGTGGAGGCGCACCCCCAAAAATGACCTTGATCCTGCCGCTGCTCCCCTGAGCAAGCGGCCTGGGAAAATGGACCAGCACCAGGTGGTGATGGCGGCTGAACTCCAGCTTGCGCCCCTGGTACTCGATGCGGGCGATCTCCAACTGCTCGTGAAGCCCCAACTGCAGCTGCTGAAACTGCCGCACAGCAGTAAAGTGGATGGTATTGCTGCCCCCTATGCGGCGCAATGCGGGGTCAATTTTGACCTCCAGCTCGTAAAAGTGCACATCATAATTGGTGAAAAGGGGCGACAATTCCCGTCCGGGAGTTGGAACTTCAACCTGCCGTTGCTGCCCCAGACTGAGGGTACATACACACAGGCTGAGCAGGAGCAGGGAAAAACGATGGGTTGTGCTACGGATCATACACGAAAATTACGAACAAATGGCCCGGGTATTTTGCCAAAACTGCCTGAAACCAAAATAATGCGGGTTATTGTAATGGGTGATGGGGAATTGCAGGAAAAATAGGCAGAATGAATGGAAATAAGCAAAAGAAAATTTACTTTTGAAAAACACCTCAACTTCTGTTCATGTTTTTCCATCCATTCCAACCCTCCACCACATGAAATTAAGCGTGTACAAATCCCTGATCCTGGCCTTGCTGCTGGCAGGTCATGTTTGTTTTGGGCAAAAAATCGACATGTCCCTGCTCGGAGGCATGAGCTTCCGCTCCATTGGGCCCGCAGGCATGAGCGGCCGCGTTACGGCCATAGCCGTGGTAGAACGCAACCCCTCCGAAATATTCATCGGCTCAGCCTCCGGCGGGCTATGGAAATCCGAAAATGCAGGCACCAACTGGACCCCCATTTTTGAGGGCCAGCCGGTGGCTTCTATAGGCGACATCGCCATTTTCCAGAAAAACCCCAGCATCATATACGTGGGTACAGGTGAGGGCAACCCCCGCAACAGCCAGAGCAGTGGCAACGGCATGTACAAATCCATAGATGGAGGAAAAAGCTGGAAGCACCTCGGCCTGGAAGCCTCCCGCAACATCCACCGCGTACTGGTACACCCCGAAAACCCCGACATCGTATATGCCGGCGTCATCGGACCGGCCTGGGCCCCTACCCCACAGCGGGGCGTGTATAAGAGCACCGATGGCGGCAAAAGCTGGAAGCAAATTCTGTTTGTCAACGATACCACCGGCGTGGCCGATATGGTGATGGACCCCACCAACCCCAACAAGCTCATCGTGGCTATGTGGCAATACCAGCGCTGGCCCTGGTTTTTCAAGTCGGGAGGACCTGGCTCTGGTATCCACCTCACCCTGGACGGAGGTGAAAACTGGACCCGCCTCACGGCAACAAATGGCCTGCCCGCAGAAGAGCTCGGACGCATAGGCCTGGCCATTGCCCCCTCCAACCCCAAAGTGGTATATGCCCTGGTGGAAAGCAAGAAAAATGCCCTCTACCGCTCCGAAGATGGCGGAAACAGCTGGAAAATGGTGGCCGATAAAAACATTGGCGACCGGCCCTTTTATTATTCCGATATTTTTGTGGACCCCACCAACGAAAACCGCCTCTACAACCTCTCTACCCAAACCATGGTGAGTGAGGACGGTGGCAAAACCTTCCGCAGCCTCATGGGCTTTTTCCAGGTGCACTCCGACCACCACGCCTTCTGGATCAACCCCCGCAATCCCCAGCACCTGCTCGATGGCAACGATGGCGGCCTGTATGCCAGCATGGACGGCGGCAAAAGCTGGCGCTTTCACCATAACCTGCCCCTGGGCCAGTTTTACCACATCAATGTGGACAACGAACTCCCCTACAACGTATTGGGTGGCCTGCAGGACAACGGCAGCTGGTCGGGCCCTGCCTACAAGTGGCAGCTCCTGGGCAGCATACGCAACCACGACTTCCGAAGCGTGGGCTTCGGCGATGGCTTTGACGTACTGCCCGACCCCCAAAATGCCCGCTTTGGATACTCCCTCTTCCAGGGAGGCATGATGATGCGCTACGATAAAGAGAAAGGCCTCATCAAGCTCATCAAACCCGCCGACCCACCCGGCCAGAAGCTACGTTTCAACTGGAATGCAGGCATTGCCCAGGACCCCTTCGACCCCGCCACCATTTACCTCGGCAGCCAGTTCGTACACAAAAGCACCAACAAAGGCAGCAGCTGGGACATCATCTCTCCCGACCTCACCACCAACGACCCCCAAAAACAGCGACAGGCCGAAACCGGCGGCCTCACCATCGATAATACCACCGCCGAAAACCACACCACCATACTCGTCATTGAACCCAGCCCCCTGGAAAAAGGCCTGATATGGGTGGGCACCGACGATGGCAATGTGCAAATTACCCGCGACGGCGGCGCCAGCTGGAAAAATGTAGTGAGCAACATCAAAGGTCTGCCCGCCAACTCCTGGATCTGCCAGATCAAAGCCTCCCGCCACCAGCCCGGCACGGCCTTCCTCATTGCCGACAACCACCGTTACAACGACTGGACGCCATACGTGTATAAAACCACCAACTACGGCAAAAGCTGGAAACCCATGCTGCAGCCCGATGAGGTGTGGGGCTATGCCCTCAGCATAGCCGAAGACCCCGAAGAAGCACGCCTGCTCTTTCTCGGCACAGAGTTTGGCCTGTACGTGAGCATAGATGGAGGAGAAAACTGGACCAAATGGAAGGCCGACTTTCCCACTGCCTCGGCCATGGATATGGTCATTCATCCCCGCGAACACGACCTGGTGGTGGGCACCTTTGGCCGCTCGGTATATATACTGGACGATATACGCCCCCTGCGCGAGCTGGCACAGGCCTACAAACCCATCATGAATGCCACTGTGCACGTATCGGCCATTCCCGACGCCTACCAGGCCATGGTGGGCATGCCGGGGTTTTTCAGCGGCTCCAGCGATGTGTTTGCTGGCCAAAACCGCCCACTGGGCGCCATGATCTCCTATTGGGCCAAAGAAAAAAGCGGTAAAGATTCCGTACAAATCACCATCAAAGATGCCAGCGGAGCCGTATTTCGCCAAATGAAAACCACCGCAGCCAAAGGCCTGAATCGCACCTTTTGGGACCTCAAAAAAGAGCCTGCGCGCTACCCCGGACCTCCCGATCCCTTCAGTGGCTTCTTTTCCCAGGCAGTAGAGGCGCCCCCCGGCACTTATAACGTACTCATACAAATAGGCGAGCAGGCCGACAGCCAGCAGCTAAACATTCTGCCCGATCCGGGTTTGTACATTTCTGAAGAAGAATTTCAAACCAACTTGCAGCGCAAAGCCCGTTTTCAACAAGCCATTGCCACTACTGCCCAAACCTTCAAAAAAATTGACGAAGCGGGCAAGGCCCTGAAAAAATTCATGGACTACATAGAGGGACGCAAAGGCGAAAACCTCGACGCCCTCAAAAAGGAAGGCAAAGCCCTGTATGAACAAATCGACAGCCTGCGCTACCAGGCCATTGCCAAACCCTCCAAAGGCATAGCCGGCGATACGGACGAGCTCGTGCCCCAGTTGCAAAACATTGGCATGTATTACTTCAGCTCCATGACGCCCCCTACCCAAAACGAAGAAGCCATCCTGCATGACATTGAGCAACAAATAGCTGCCTATCAGCAGGCAGTGGACGATTGCCTCAATGGAGAGCTGAAGGCATTTCAGCAGCGCGTAGAAGCGGCAGCGTTGAAGTGGTTTCCCGAAGATCCCTAAGGGAAAGCTTTGCTCAAAGCGGATTCAGCTTGATATATGAGGGGAAATGTGCTATTTTTTGAGCAAAACCAACCTCCAACTCCAAACCGCATTCAAGCATGACCAACCTATCGCGCCGAACATTTGTCAAAACCACCGCTGCCGCCTATGCAGGGGTGATGATCATGCCCAACCTGCTTTCCTATTCACCAGCCAAAAAGCTCAACCTGGCTTTTATAGGCGTAGGAGGGCGTGGTGGGCGAAACATAAAAGCCTGCGACATCAAAACCGAACAGGGCGTAGCCACCAACAACGTCGTGGCCCTCTGTGATGTGAGTGAGGAGCGGGCCGCAGAGGGATTTGCGGCCTATCCCAAAGCCAAGCGCTTTTCCGACTTCAGGCGCATGCTGGATAAAATGGGTAAAAAAATAGATGCAGTGGTCATTTCCACCCCCGACCACACCCATTTTGCCGCCACCATGGCCGCCATGCAGCTGGGCAAACACGTGTATGTAGAAAAACCTCTGGCCCACAACATCTGGCAACTTCGCACCCTCAAAAAAGCGGCTGCCCACTACGACCTCATTACCCAGATGGGCAACCAGGGCCATACCACCGACGGCATACGCAGGGTGAAAGAATGGTACGAAGCTGGAGTGCTGGGCGAAGTAAAAGAAATCATCGCCTGGTTTAATGGCCCCCACTTCAAAGAAACAGGCTACTTCCTCAAACCCGACCGCTTTCCCCCTGCCCCCGAGCCCGTGCCCGCGGGCCTGAACTGGGACGCCTGGCTGGGGCCTGCCAAAGAGCGCCCCTACAGCCACTTTTACCTGCCCCGCTTCTGGCGCGGATGGTATGAGTTTGGCAATGCCGAGTTGGGCGACTGGGCCTGCCATACCCTGGATGCCCCCTTCTGGACCCTCAAGCTGGGCATGCCCGAATCCGTCGATTCGGTCAACCGCCGCCCACCCATGCCCATAGAGGGCTTTATTTCCGAACAATCCCAGCTGAGGTTCAACTTTCCCGCACGCGGCAACAAACCCGCCATCAGCCTGCACTGGTACGAGGGAGGGCTCAAGCCCGCAAACAGGCCCGAATGGCTGCTGGACGAACTGCCCCCCTCGGGCATGATCATGGTGGGAGAGAAAAAATCCCTGCTCACAGGCGGCAGACCCAACAACCCCCGCCTGCTGGTAAGCGAAGAAGAATGGCAGGCCTTCTCCAGCAACATGCCTGAGCCCACCATCCCACGCGTGGCCGAAGAAGACCCCCAGGGCGAGTGGATACGCGCCATCAAAGGCGAAGGCCCCATGCCCGGCTCTACCTTCGACTACGCCGCCGACCTCACCGAAATGGCCCTGGTGGGTGTGCTGGCCCAGCGCTTTCACACCCACATCCAGTATGACGCCAAAAACATGAAGGTGACCAATCTCCCCAATTTTGACCATTATATCAAAGAACCCGTGCGGGAAGGATGGGCCTATGGTGAAGAGTTGTGGAGTTAGTAAAGAAAAAATCAAGGCTGACATTCCCCTATCATAACTAAAGACCCAACTATGAAAAAAATCATCCCCCCTTTTGCTTTGCTGCTTATGCTGATGCTTGCCAGCCTGTACGGCCCGGCTAATGCCCACCAGCATTCCCCCTCTGATGCCTCCGGCTTCATGGGCCAATGGACCCTTAGCATAGAAGGTGGTAAAGTAGGCTGGCTGGAAGTGCACAAAGCGCAGGGATACCTGGACGCCAACCTGTTGTGGATAGGTGGCAGTGTGCTGCCTGTTTCCCACGTATATGCCATAGATGAAAACCACCTGGTGGTAACCCGCACCCAGGAAGTAGTGCGTGGCAAAGACAAGGACGGAAATACGCGCAAACACATCATTACCCACACCCTGATGGTAGAGCGGGAGGGCGACAAGCTCAAAGGGGAATTGCGCAGCCCCAAAAGAAGCGGAGAGGGGGTGAATACTACCGCCTTCACTGGGGTAAAACTCCCACCGGTGCCCGAAGCCCCCAAATTGTCAAAAGTCAAATATGGTGAGCCCATTGCGCTGTTTAATGGCAAAAACCTGGACGGGTGGCGCCTCATTGAAGAAGATGCCAAAAATGGCTTCAAAGTGGTGGATGGAGTGCTGGTGAACGAGCCCGTTCAGACGCC
Source organism: Bacteroidota bacterium (assembly GCA_003696835.1). Taxonomy (GTDB): domain Bacteria; phylum Bacteroidota; class Bacteroidia; order J057; family J057; genus J057. Next base: position 4,347 of record RFHT01000271.1, on the reverse strand, counting down.
CGGCCAACATGCTCGCTACGGCAACCTGCGCACCGTGCAGGAGTTTGAAGACTTCAACCTCAAACTGGAGGTGAACGTGCCCAGCGGCAACAACAGCGGCATCTATCTGCGGGGCATGTACGAAATACAGGTGTACGACTCCTACGGCAAACCGCTTGACTCTCACAACATGGGCGCCGTGTATAGCCGCATTACTCCCACGGTAGCCGCCGAAAAGCCCGCCGGCCAATGGCAGTCCTTCGATATTACCCTCTGCGACCGCCACATTACCGTCATCCTCAACGGCGTAAAAATCATCGACAACCAGCCCGTTTATGGCCCCACTGGCGGGGCCATCATTGCCGATGTATTTGCCCCTGGCCCCATTTTCCTGCAGGGCGATCACGGAAAGGTGTCGTACAGAAACATCGTGCTCACCCCCATCATCAAAAAGAAAAAGAAATAAGCAGGCTGCTAAAGCCTATGCCCAGAAAGTTGCCCAATGCAAAACCAAGCACCCCCAGGCTGATGCCGGTGGGAATTACTTCCCGGTGCCCGATGGCTTCGGCTACCGGCCCGACAAAGGGAGGCCCGAAAATGCCGGCCACTGCCGTAATGAGGGCGATCTCTGGCCCTACCTGAAACAGTCGGCAACACAGCAGGTGCAGGCACACCGTAGCAGCAAATACTGCCGCCATAAAAGCCATGAGCAGGGAGGTTTGGGTAAAAAATGCCTGCAAATCCACCAACGCCCCCACAGCTATGCAAAACACCATGATGATGTACTGCCCCAGGGGATAATTCATGGGTTGATGACGGATGCGGGAAACGCGACTGGCCAGCAACCCGCCTACGCTCACCAGCATGATGATGGCCATTTCGTTCAGCTCCTGCCATAGCAGCAGGCTGAGTACCACCGCCAGGCCCATCACCAGCAGCCCGGCCAGCAGCACCACCAGGGCCGAGGAGAGAGAAAAAGGACCTTCCTCTGTGGTGGCGGCTGTGGCCGCAGAGCGAGCATTGCGCTGGCCGGGGCGGCCCAGCAGCAGCCGATATACCGGAAAAAGAAAGCTCAGCACCATAACCAGAAATGTACCACTGAGCAGCAGGTCGGTAAAATTCATGAGCACAAAGGTATCCTCCGCTACCCCCAGAGCCCGGTGTACGGCTGCCATATTGGGCGTGCCTCCCGTATAAACCCCTATGAGCATGCCCGCCAGCTTTTCGGCCTCCCCCAAATAGGGTTTAAAAAACAGCAGGGCCAGCGCGGCACTGCTACAGAGGGCCACCACCCATAAGGCAAAGGAAAGCAGTACCCCCGGAGCCATGCGCAGCCAGGAAGGGATATGGGTGGGGAATAACAGAATGGGAATGGCCAGGGGCACACACAGCTGTACCACCAGATGAATCAGCCCTGCATCCGGCCTGCCCATAGGAAGATTCCCCCACACAATACCCGTTACATAGCAAAAAAAGACTGGACTGAGCCACTGAATCAGCTTCCAGCGCCTAGCCATTCGCTTCAACCCCCACGGAATGGCCAGCAGCAAAAACAACTGCACGGCCAAAGCTGCCAGGCTTACTGCTGCTCCCATCATGCATCCGTTTTGATCAGTTCCTTTTCCCGGAGCAGGGCCGTAAGCCTGTCTTTGAGCTCAGAGCGAAGCCCCAGGAGCTGCTCACGGCTCTCTTGTTTCATGCTGTACCACTTCCTGCGGATGTTAAAAGCCCGGTACCCCCTGCGCCAGGCACGTGCTATCCAGGAAGAAAGCTGTATGCTCAGGGCATAAGCCAGAGCGATGCGCCAGTCGTCAACCAGCAGCCACACCAGCCCCACCTGCAGCAAGTACATCAAAGGCTTGACAAACATGCGCCCCAGCATGTTCACCGAAGCATGAAAATGGTCATCCTTAAAGGCCCTGGCCAGGCGCAGGGGCACATAATCCAGTATAAAATTGTTGATGGCACCGTAGAGGTACAGGGGAAAAGTAAGCAACAACAGCAACAGCCGAAGGGCCAACTCCCTCGCTGATACCGGTGCCTGCTGCAGCGCAGCGTCGGTGGCGCCCGTCTCCTCCAGCAGGCTGGTATAAGTCTCCCATTGCTGCCGCAACTGTGCAGCGGCCTGCTTCTCCTCCTTGATAAAGGCCTCCAGGGCAGCCACCAGGGCTTTATCCGAATGAAAACGCTTGAGGAGGTGGCGCGGGTTTTCGCCCTGCATGCGCAGCAGTTCATCTCCAAACATCTTGCGCAATCCATCTATACAATCCAGGTACTCCTGATTCGAAATATGGATCATCAGCCCTTCCATGCGCTTGCGCAGCTCCTGGGTGAGCATAACGATGGCCCGCACGGGATTGTCCTGATATGCCTGCCGGTATTCAAGGGCAGAAATGGGCTGGCCGTAGTTGACCAGCACGTCGCTGTCAGCCTGGGTGTGCTCGCTGTAATTGATGCCTACGGGAAAAATTTTCACATCCAGCGAAAAATCATTTCTGCTTTCGGCCTCCAGGGCAATGCGTGCCAGGCCCTTTTTGAGCGGCCGCAGCCGCGGCCGCCTGCCGTGGTTGCCCTCGGGAAAAATCCCCATAGCATCTTTGTCTTTCAAAACCTGCACACACATATCAAACACTTCCTCATTCCGTTTGAGGCTGTCGGTGCCGTCCCGCTGACGGTAAATGGGCAGCATGCGCAGCACATACAGTACCTCGGCCGATAAACGAGACTGAAAAATATCGGCACGGGTCAAAAATGAGGGAATATTCCGGCAGGTATGTATGATGACCAGCGCATCCATAAAGGCGTTCTGGTGGTTGGAGGCAAAAATGACGGGCTTTTCCTTGCGGGCATACAAGTGCTCACTACCACTGACCTCTATCTTGCGGTAAAAGAACCTGATGGTGCTTTGCATCCAGGCTTTCAGCGAACGCTGAAAAAGGGTATAAGGAGGTTTTCTAAGGGGTTTCATTTCTTTTCGTTCAGTTAATATCTCGACCACACAGCGGCCAGGCTCAGGCCTGCAAGGATGTGCCAGATGCCCCACCAGGCCGCAATAATGGCCATGCCGCCCAGGCCACCAAAAAAACCAAAAATGAGCACCAGGGCCAGGCCGGAGTTCTGGATGCCGGTTTCTATGGTAACAGAGCGCACATCGGCACCACTGAGCCCCATGATGCGGGCAAAGCCGTAGCCGCCGAGAAACGCCGCTGCATTGTGAGCCAGGACGATAAAAATAATATAATGGATGTATTTGAGAAAATAGTCAAAATTATTGCTGAGGGCCACCACCACAAAACCCGCAAAAAAAAGCAGCGACAGCACCTTGATAGGCTTGAGTATGCGCCGGGTAAGCACCGGAAACCGGTAGGCAGTAGCCATACCCAGCACCAGGGGTAAGCCCAGCAACAACAGAATAGTGGTGAGCATCTCCACGGGATCGAGGCTGATGCGGGTGAGCAGGGCAGCCGTAGGCGGGTACAGGCCTCCCCAAAAAGCAAAGTTAAAAGGGGTCATCACAATGGCCAGTAAGGTCGCCACAGCCGTGAGGGTTACCGACAAAGCTGCATTGCCCTTTGCCAGCAGCGAAATAAAGTTGGAAATGTTGCCACCCGGGCAGGCAGCTACCAGTATCATGCCCAGCGCGATGCTGGGCTGGGGGCGTATGAGGTAAATGAGGCAAAAGGTCAGGGCCGGCAGCAATACAAACTGGGAAATAACCCCCACCAGCGGAGCTTTGGGCTCAAACAAAATGCGCTTGAAATCCTCCACCCGCAATTCCAGGGCTACCCCATACATGATAAAGCCCAAAATGATGTTGAGCAGCAACAAGCTTTCGGGAGTAAAACTCAGCTGTATGTGATCCACCGACTCGTTCATAGCCCTTTTGGGGGGCAATTAGGCAATTTTTTTTCAACCTACCATCTGGTTTTGCCCCAATAGAGGATAATTGTTTGGCAATTATTCCCCCTGGCACGCCAAAAAAACAAATTGATTGGCAGAAAACCATAAAGAACAGCAAGCACCTTTTCAGTCCGCACCACCTCCCACCTTTGATGGCACTCCTGGTAGAGCAGAAACAGAATCCCCTTTCAGGCTGCTACCTGAAAGGGGAAAATATACGCTCTGCTACCAATAGGGCTTATCCTTCCTTGCGCTTTGAGAGGCAGTTTTGCACCTCCTCAAGCGAAATACCCAGAAACTCGGCTATGAGTTCAGGGGCTATACCCTTGTCGGACATCCTCAGTATGCTGGCCTGCCGTTCGGCTTCGACCTGGCGCTTTTCGGCCTCAATGCGGCGCCTGGCTTCTTCTTCGGCCTGGCGTTTTTCGGCCTCAATACGGCGCTTTGCTTCCTCCTCGGCTTGGCGCT
>RFHT01000270.1 GCA_003696835.1 Bacteroidota bacterium | reverse complement strand
GGCCTAAGGAGGGGAGTTGAAGGTTCGCAGGCGGCTGCGCCGCCTGCCCGAAAAAGCTCCCCTCATTTTCAAGGAGGGGCTGGGGGTGGTTAACGCAAGACATTGAAAATGAGCAACTTACAACAATTGTTTTTTTTTCACCCTGAGGGTGCTGAATAGTTACAACGTAACTTGGTAAAGGAAAAAAATGGACGCATGTTAAATTGTAAGAAACCTAAACGTGAAAAAAGATGAAAGCCTTAGAATTGAGCGGTTTTTTTGATGATAAAGGATTGTTGAAATTAGATAAACCTTTGAAAATCATCAATCAACGAGTGAAAGTCATCATCCTTATCCCGGATAATGATGAGATGAGCGATGCGGATTGGCTTCAGGCTATTTCTCAAAATCCTGCATTTGATTTCCTTCACGATAAGGAAGAAGATATTTACTCATTAGCAGACGGAGAACCCATGACAGATGAAGTATAAAATTGTCCTTGTGCCATTTCCATTTGATGCTTGTTGATTCAACCCAGGGCCGTAACAACACTAAAGAATCCGGAATTTGATTTTAGGCCAGGTGAAAAAAAAACTGTATTTTGGTGGTAATCATAGCACTCCTCTGCATTAAGACCCGGATAATACCCAAGGTATTTCTTCCCCCCAGTAAAACCAAAAAATATACAAGATTCGAAACTTCGTATAAGGCGTTAACAGAGGTTTACCCTTACCTTTGTGATATTCCTTAAATAAAAAAACGAGCAAAGATGAATGCGAACGAATTTGGCAAAAAAGGGTGGACGCCCGAAAGATTAGGCAGTTTAAGTGGTAAAACCTACCTCATAACCGGCGCAAACGCCGGTGCGGGCTTTGAAGCTGCCAGGATATTGTTGAGCAAAGGTGCCGAAGTGGTCATGCTCAACAGAAATGAGCAAAAGTCCCAAAAGGCCATCGAACAACTCAAAGACCAATTGGGGACGGATGCGAAAGTTTCATTTATTAAAATGGATCTGGCATCCCTTGCTTCTGTGCGCCAGGCTGCAAAAGAAGTAATTGAAACCGTTCCTAAAATTGATGCCTTGATTTGCAATGCGGCCGTGGCGCAAATTGCCAGGCAGGAGTTTACGGAAGATGGTTTTGAAAGCCAGTTGGGTATCAATCACTACGGGCACTTTCTTTTGGTCAACCTGCTGTTTGACAAGGTGGAACAATCGAAGGGAAGAATTGTGGTGGTAGGAAGTGAGGGGTATAAAATGGGGTTGAAAACCATCCAATTTGGGGACATGAATTTTGACAAAAATTACAATCCCATGAATACCTATTGCCATAGTAAACTGGCGCAGATGATGTTTGCCTACGAACTACAAAACAGAATTAAAGAAGCCGGCAAAGAGGTGAAGGTGTATGTGTGCCACCCGGGCGCTTCGAGAACCTCACTGATCAACGAAAAAGCCAGTAAACGGGACCGGATTTTATTTTCCATTATGTCATTGCTGCCCATCGTTCAATCGGCTGAAAAAGGAGCCTATCCCGAAGTACTATGTGCCACAGAAGAAAACCTGAAGCAAGAAGCTTATTATGGTCCTACCGGGGTGATGAACTGGTCAGGTCCGGTAGGTGAATGCAAACTTGAACCCTTTGTATTGGACAGAGAGCTTGCACGTAAACTGTGGGAAGTTTCAGAAAAAGCTACGGGCTGTAATTGGAATTTTTTGAGTGTTCCTAAACATTTAACCTAAAAGAGATATGGAAATATTAAAAGCAGCCACCGACTGGGCCAAGGCCGAAGTTTTTTCATCCGCCTTTTTCATGCTCTTCGGAATCCTGTTTGTATCGGCAAGCATAGGGTTTTGGCAATTGGGCAAAACCGACCTGGCCAGGGCATTCATTTTCCCGACGCTGACTGCCGGCATTTTGCTTTTGATTATAGGAGCGGGATTGGTTTATTCCAACAAATCGAGAATTGCCAGTTTTCCTGCTGCTTACGAGCGTGATGCTGCCGCATTTGTGCAATCTGAAATTACCAGAGCTGAAAAAACAATGGCAGAATATCAGACCATCGTTTTTAAGGTCATTCCACTCATTATTGTGGTTGCTGCATTGTCGATTATGTTTATTGACAACCCCCTCTGGCGGGCCATCAGCATCACAACCATTGCCATGATGGTGGTTATTTTAATGGTGGACAGCAATGCCCATGCAAGAATGGAAGCCTATCATAATGAATTGGTTTCAGTGGATACATCAGCACCCGCTTAGTGGTTTAGAAGCCTGCTATTCACCATGTAGCTTTACAGTAAACAGCTGGAATAGCTCTATTTCAGCTCAATCCTCCAAAAAAATATTCACCTTCTACCAGAATGTGTAAGCCTGTATTGGCGGGCCTGAGCTTATTTTGTCTGAGTAAGTGTTCAATCAAAAACTAACATTCAAAAAATCATGAAGTACAAAAATTTGGGAAATTCAGGACTGTACGTATCTGAACTCACATTGGGAACCATGACCTTCGACAATGAAGGAGGAGCTTACGCTGGATTGATTGGAGCCACCGGGCAAGAGCTGGCCACAAAAATGGTTAACCTGGCCCTGGATGCCGGCATCAATATATTTGATACCGCCAATGTTTACAGCTCGGGTGTTTCGGAAACCATGCTCGGAAAAGCATTGGGAGACAAACGACAAGACGTGCTCATCGCAACCAAGGTGTACAGCACCATGACGACCGGGCCCAACGACCTGGGCACCAGCCGGCTGGCAATTATGCGGGAAGTAGAAGGTAGCCTGAAGCGCCTGGGCACTGACTACATCGACCTGTATCAGGTTCACAGTTTCGACATCACAACTCCACTGGAAGAAACTTTGAGAGCATTGGATGACCTGGTGCGCCAGGGAAAGGTGCGGTACATCGGGCTTTCCAATTTCAGTGCCTGGCAAATCGCCAAAGCTGACGGAATCGCTAACCTCCTGGGTACAGAAAAATTCATCTCTGTGCAGGCTTATTATTCATTGGTGGGTCGGGAGTTGGAGCGGGAAATTATTCCGGCTTCCATGGACCTGGGCTTGGGAACCCTGATCTGGAGCCCGCTGGCCGGTGGTTTCCTGAGTGGCAAATACACCCGGGAAGGAGAAGCTTCGGGAAGAAGGGCGAACTTTGAATATCCACCTGTAGATAAGGAGCAGGGGTACAATGTGGTGGACAAACTGCGGGAAATTGCTGAAAGCAAAAATGCCTCTGTTGCACAAATCGCATTGGCATGGTTGCTGCACAAACCCGGAGTGACGAGCGTGATAATCGGAGCCCGCAAGGAAGAGCAGCTCATAGATAACCTGGGTGCTGCTGACATCGTTTTAAGCGAGGAGGAAATGAAACAATTGGATGAGGTGAGTGCTATTAAGCCCGAATACCCTCAGTATTTCACGCCTATGAAACGAGGAGAAAACCTACTGAGTCGCTTTCAGAATAACTGATTGAAAATTGAGCGCCTTTGGTTTGCCGGTGCAATGCATTATCTTCGGCAACCAAAGGTGCTTTCAAAATTGCAGACATGAAAAACGTTGTTTTCAAAAATATCGGAGAATTCCACCGGGCGCAAAATTTACCTGAGCCTGAGAACCCGCTTTTCAGCATCGTACATAAACAGCTCGATGCGGATGAGATTGAAAAATGTGCCCCAAGCGGGGACGAAATTTCCTATACCAATAACTTTTATGTCATCAGCCTGAAAAACATCGTATCGGGCGAGTTGCTCTACGGGAGGACGAAATACGACAGCAGCACCGGCACCATGCTGTTTACAGCTCCCGGCCAGACGATAGTTGCGAAAAATATCGTGATCAGTTCAGAGTCCTGGATGCTGGCATTTCACGACGATTTTATCCGCGGGCTGGAGATTCGCCACCGGATCAAAAACTACAATTTCTTCAATTATCATGTCAACGAAGCCTTGCACCTCTCACCCAAAGAGGATCAAATCGTAAAATCTATATTCCGAAATATAGAAGCAGAGTATCACAACAACCAGGATGAGTTCAGCAAGGATATCATCATTTCGCAGCTGGACACCTTGCTGAAATATGCTGACCGCTTTTATAAACGCCAGTTTCTCAACCGCAAAGAGATCAATAAGCAACTGCTTACCAGGTTCAACGATGCCCTCAATGCTTACTTTGAAAGCGGCCAACAAATGGAAAAAGGCCTTCCTACTGTGGAGTGGTTGGCAAGCCAATTAGGCGTTAGCCATCGTTACCTGAGTGATACCATAAAAGCAGAAACTGGCAAAACCGCCATCGAAAACCTGCACCTGTACCTGATAGATGAAGCCAAGAATCTGCTATTGGAGCCGTATAAAAGTGTTGCCGAAGTAGCATTCGAACTGGGGTTTGAATATCCGCAGTACTTTTCAAGGTTATTCAAAAAGAAGGAAGGGCTAAGTCCATCGGAATACAGAGAAAAATACAGGATGAATTAGCATAAAACCCAATTGGTAAAACGCATTCAACACCCAACCAGCTGAGGAAACGACAGAGGAAAAAAACCCTTTATTCTTTCTCCGGCGGGGTGCCGGGGCCTACACTTGCCTTTTTAAACCACACCTCTGCATAAGCACCGTGGGCATATTGCTGGGCTATATCGCCCCCATAAGTGTCTGCACCCGTACTCCAAACCAGGTTGTCTTCCGGAGGCTTGCCATTCGTTTGATTATAAGCCCCTTGTTTAAAATACTGCAATTCACCGGAATATGCAGTTGGCCGCTCAAGCCCGTCGCGACCGATGGGCACAAAGAGCTTCCGGGTTTGTTCGGGTATATCCGAAGGCCTTGTAAAGGATGATTTCAGCAGGTTTTTGGTAAATCTCACCGTGTCGTGGCCTTCGCTCATAAAGGTGAGGTACATCATGCCTTCGTACACATTTATTTCATAGCTAAATTCCTCGCCCAATTCAATACCATCTTCGGGCTCTGGGGGATAGGAAGTGGGGCTGGCACCGACCACAGACATATCATGACCCCAAACGGCAGTTGAATAGTCCCACCGTTTCGAATTATCGCCCTGGGTATTGATTTCGTAGTTCCAAAAAACAGAACCTTTGCGGTGCCCCGGAAACTTCTTGTAGAAGATTTTTAAAGGCTCGTTTTCATGCCCTTCAGCACTATGGATTTGCCCCACTACCACCGAGTAGGAAGCCGCTACCCGGGCATCGCCCGAAGTGGAAACGTGCATGACCTTTAGCGTACCAGTTAATTTGCCGCCCGTCTCCGGGGTCCAGCGTTTTAGTTGTCCCAATTCTGTTCTTGTATTGCTTGAAGTTCTGGAAGTAACGCCGGAATTGGGCGTTTTATACACCACCCAATTCGATTCCCCATCACTTTCGACATAGAAAAAGCCCTTTTTCTCAAAATTCACCAATTGATCGGTATGCGTACCATCGCCTAACAAAATGTTGAACTCATCCATAAAGGGAATGACATCGCTTGGATACACGGGGTCCTCCTCTTGTTGGTCATGGGGTGCTTTGGCGGTATTGGAGCAACTGTGGAGGGCGCACACAAAACCAAACATTAAAACGGCCTGAAGCAGGAAAGAAGCTATTCGGGTATTCATTGTATAAGGGTTGGAGTAATAGGCTAAGCATTAAATTGGTTAACCAATTTGCAAGATAGAATTTATTTGATGAAGTGGTGCATGTTTTTTTAAAAAAAATCAGTTTTCACCGAAGGATTTTTTGTTGGCTGCTGTCTAAGGGGAAAACTAAATGAAATGATGAAAACACCTCATTTTCTCTTTCCCCTGCTGTTGGCAGCTGTATGCAGCCTGAGCAGTTGTGGTGCTTCAAAAGACCATCATATACCCGCCAGGCAGCGCGTTCCGCCAGCTGCGCTTTCAGCCATAGATGTGAGCAAGCCATACCAGATACGCAGCCGCGAATATGGTACCGAAACCACCGTGACCATCAAAGGCAACTACCGCCTGATAAAAACCAATGGATTGCCCAATCATGCTACGGGCGTATTTCCCAATGAAGGTAACCCCAATAGCATCTCGGCTCAGAACCGCGAGTATGCCATTCCACTCAAGCCCGTATTTACCGGCCAGCCCAAATGGGCCAGGGAACCCGGTGTGGCAGTGAATGGGGTTAAATTTGAGCCTGAAACGGCAGAGCGTTTTGTCTGCGAATCGGGGGAGGTGTACCGGATTGAGGCGGTTCAGGATTTGCTGGATATGGGCCTGGACTACAACCATGCCCATGTGCAGCCCACAGGTGCTTACCACTATCATGGTGTGCCTACGGAATTGGTGAACTTGCTCGACAAGGGCCAGGACCTCATTCTGGTGGGCTACGCCAAAGATGGCTTTCCCATTTATTATTCAAAAAGCGGTAAATACAAACCCAGCTACAAATTGTCAGCCGAGCCCCGAACAGGCGATGTGTGTACCTATTCAAACCCTAAAACCCACATCACCAAAGACCTGAACAACAGCAGGCCCGATGGCACCTTTGTATCCGACTGGGAATATGTAGCAGGTCTGGGTGATCTGGACGAATGCAATGGCATAGAAATAAACGGCAGTTATGCTTACTTTATCACAGATGAGTACCCTTATGTGAGCCGGTGCCTCAAAGGCGTGTTTGAGGAAGAACACCACCCACCCCGGCCCGGGGCAGGTCCCCCTGGCCAACATCCGCACCGCCCCGCTCACGGGCATCATCATTAACCTGCGCCACATAAAATTGACGACATTCCCGCAAAGGAATGGGGGAATAGGACGTCCCAATTTTTTGCCTGATAAACCAATTTTTTAACACCTAACATTCAAACAACAATGAAACATCTAGGATGGCTCATCTTTATACTGATGGGAGTGGTAAGCTGTATCTCCTCTTGTGAAAAAGGGTGCCTGGAAACCACCTGGTACCAGGATGCCGACGGCGATGGGCTCGGTAACCCCAATGTGAGCCAAACGGCCTGCGAGCAGCCCGAGGGCTATGTAGCCGACCATACCGATACCAATGATTCAGATACCCGTATCCCGGTTGATCCTGCTTACTTTAGCAGTGCCAACCCAAATGTTAGCATTACAACTGTGCCCTGTACGCTTTCTGACGGAACCGAAACCGACTGTTACCAGATTGTAACCAACAGCACCCCCACCGACCACCCCATGGGGCCCTGGTGTCCCGATTATATCACCGATGATGCCAGCGCCGGGGGAATATGGCTGGAAAATGGAGAAGTGTATGACGTAGATGGGGATTTTATCCAGAATTTGGCCACCTTCTACAACGATACCACCTGGCACATGTACGATGCCAACGGCAAGGTGTATATCACCCAGACAGAAGAAGACTGTATCAATGCAGCCAACCCCAACGTAGGGGAGGAATATAAAAACTTCTGTGTGGAATGCCTTCCTGCCTATATCTCCGGCATTACACAAACCTATTTGATTCCGGTCATGCCGGTACAGCAGGATGCACCCACCTACTTTCAGATGGGCCCTGGCGGACCTGGTGGCCCTGGAAATAATGTGCCCGCCACCCGTGGGATCGCCCTGAACGGAGTGGAATTTTCCGCTCCTGCTCCCGTCAACAACATTCTTGGGGCTTATACCCTTGCGCCCTTTGACGATGCCGGTGGACACATCAATGTACACCAGGGCTATCACTACCATGCAGCTACTGGTATGAGTTATTCTGTAGCGCAAACCGACGGCCACGCCCCCTTGATTGGTTATGCCATGGATGGCTACGGCATTTATGCCCGCCTGGATGCCAATGGAAATGAGCCCGCAGACCTGGACGATTGCCGGGGACACTCCGATGAGGTAAGGGGTTACCATTACCATGTAGATGCAGCAGGTAATAATAACTTCATTAACTGTCTGCGTGGAGCCTACGCCAACTAGTTCCATTTCATTTTAACCCTCTCTCAAGCCTCATAACATGAGCGGTTTGAGGGGGGGCATTCACCCCCAAATATATATCGGCAATGAAAAAAATGCTGAAGTGGGTCACCCTATGGAGCCTGGTCTTTGTTTCATGCAAAGTTCTTGCCCACAGTCCCAACCTTTCTTCCACCTTACTGGCACAGCAGGGAGAGGGTAAATGGGTGGTGCAAATCCGGGCTTCGCTAACCGCTTTTGAGTATGAAATACATCAGCATGAGGGAGCTGATTCCTATGCTACACCGGAGGAATTTCAGCAGTTGGTGCTCAAGCATGTAAAGGCAAATCTGTCCATACTGTTTAATGAAAGCCATGCCGCCGTGTTGCAACATGGGCTGGTGAAACTGGGGCATGAAACAAGCGTTGTCTTTGAAGTGAAAGGGGTACCCGATACCATTGAGTCTCTGGCGGTGCAAAACAGCAGTTTCAGCCATATATCGCGCAGCCAAATTGCCCTGATTGTACTCAAAAAAGGGTTTTCAACAGAGCAGTTTATCTTGAATCAGGCCAATGAATACACCCTCAGACTGAATGCGAACGACGCCAGATTTGAGCTGCTTAGCCCGGAGCAGGCGCAGCCTCCGTATCTGCTGCTGATACTGATTATTTCAGCTGCTTTGCTAGCCTTGGCCATAGGGTATTTCTATTTAAAGAAAACGGGCAGGCATGGGTTGAATAGTGGCTAACATCCTGCATGTGATTTCCTGCACGGAAAGGAAGAAGGATTTACCCATTTGTAAGACAGAGTGCCCAGGATGGATAAATGGCATGCTTTGGGCTTTAAATAAAAGCAGAAAGGGCAATATTTCTCTGAGGGTGGAGAAATATTGCCCGGTGCAGGTCTTTCAACCTATCTTTCCTAATAACTCCAGAGATTGTGCTCAAACTCTACCATCTCCTGGCGGCGGCGCTCGGCTTCCAGCAGGCTGTTGACGGGCTCACCCCCTACGTCTATGATAAAGGAATGAAACATGCGCATCACAAAGGCGTCTTTCAGCGAATGTGCATATGCGTCGTTAAAGCGATTTTTCCAGCGGGTTTGCGCCAGTTGATCTTCCACATCTTTCCACTTAAAGCGGGCAAGCACTTTTTCGGGCAACACCCCCGAAGGATCCACCCATACTACTTCAAAGAAGGCAATGTTGTACAACATGCTGCTTCTGTTTTTGTCAAATATGCGATCCTCCACCATGTGCACCACCTGCTCATAGGGGGCCAGGTCAATTTCATAGGGCGCTTCGGGCTGGTTTTCCGGCTGTGGCAGGGGCGCTTCATCAAATGCAGGCTCAAATACCCATTCTTCAGCAGCTTCTTCTTTAGCCTCGCCAGTGGGCTCAAAGCCCTCTATTTCTTCGAAGGTGTCCGCTTCTCCCCAGTCGTCTTCACCGGTCATGGCCTGGTCAAACTCTTTCATTCGCGCTACCAGTTCGTCATAATTCATGCCCTTCTCCCAGTCGTCGGGGTGGTAGGCGAGGTATTTGCCCTGTTTTACCCCATTGATGAGGGAGGCAATCAGGCCATCTTTCTCGGCGTACTGGCCATCGTCGGCATACCACTCGGACTCATGGCGCACCAGGGGACGGTTGATTTTTTCGTCCAGAATCAGACGATTGACAATGCGCTTGCGCCAGAAATGGTCATCGGGGCGGATGGTGAACTGGGCGAAGGTTTGTATGCCCAGCACACACAGACAGATACTCAAGATGCTTTTCAGACAAAAGGAATTTTTCATGACATTGAATGGCTAACGGATTAGGTAGAGCGTTTGTCATAGATGCTTGAATTGATTCCTTGCGTTTGAGTATTGTCTGAAAGAAAGGTGAGGAGATGTGTGTTGATGGTGTTTAAAAACGCACAAATCCTCAAAATATTCTTTCAAATTTGTACGTATAATGCAATTTCAGTAAAAAAGATACAATTTATACGCATGTTAGACTACAGAAGTTGGGGCAGCATGTACGGGGGGCTGTGGCAGGCGCTGGAGCCGCTGTACGGGCAGGTGGAGGCGCAGGCGGTGAGCCGCTATGTGCTGGAACAGCTCAGCGGGAAGGAGTGGTTTGCGCTGAGGCAGGCCTTTGACGCCCCTCCTGCGCCGCCGCAGGCGGCGCGGCTGCGGCGCATGCTGCCCCGCCTGCTGCAGGCCGAGCCCGTGCAGTACGTTACTGGAACGGCCCATTTTTATGGACGGGAGTTTGTCGTGAATCCTGCGGTGCTCATTCCCCGTGGCGAAACGGAGGAGCTGATGTGCTGGATACGGGATACGATCACGGCCTCAGCCGAAAGCAAAACCTGGCGCATACTCGACCTGGGTACTGGCAGCGGTTGTATTCCGGTGAGCCTGGGGCTGGAGCTGGAAGCCCGCCATATTGGGGCCGAGCTGTATGGCACCGACCTCAGTGCTGCGGCCCTGGAAGTGGCCAGCCAAAATGCCCGCAAACACGGCCTGGCCGTTAAATGGGAGCAGCAAAATATCTTTGAAGCCACTGCGGCACACTACCGCGATATGGATGTGGTGGTGAGCAATCCCCCATATATACCTCTGCATGAAAAAGACAGCCTGGCCCGGCATGTGGTCGAATACGAACCGGCACAGGCCCTGTTTGTGCCCGACGAAGACCCGCTGATATTTTACCGGCGCATACTGGAGTTGGCAGCCAGCTGGCTGGCGGCAGGAGGGTACCTGTTTTTCGAAATTCACGAATCGCAGGGAGCCGCCGTGCGGGCCCTGTTTGAGCAGCCCACCTGGGAGGCAGTGGAGCTGAGGCAGGATATTCACGGCAAAGACCGCATGCTACGGGCCCGTAAGGCCATTAAACCATAAATATTGGCTGACGTTAGGGCAAAGCCGCAGCTATGTGTAAATTGCCCTGCAAATAATGTGTGCATGAAATTTAAAGGATCGGATACGTACGTCGCAACCCAAGCGCTTCAGGTGGCCGTAAATGCAGCCATACACCTGGCAAAACCCCTCATTGTAAAAGGAGAACCCGGAACCGGAAAAACTCTGCTGGCTGAGGAAATTGCCCGCACCCTGGGCAAACCCCTCATCACCTGGTACATCAAATCCACTACGACGGCCCAGCAGGGCCTGTATGAATATGATGCCGTGTCCCGCCTGCGGGATTCGCAGCTGGGCTCCGAGCGCGTGGGCGACATTGCCAATTACATCAAGAAAGGAAAGCTGTGGGAAGCCTTTGAAGCCGAAGAGCAGGTGGTGCTGCTCATTGATGAAATAGATAAAGCCGATATCGAATTTCCCAACGATCTGTTGCTGGAACTGGACCGCATGGAGTTTTATTGCTACGAACTCCAGCGCACCATTCAAGCCCGCCACAGGCCCATTGTCATCATTACCTCCAATAATGAAAAAGAGCTTCCCGATGCATTTTTGCGCCGCTGCTTTTTTCATTACATCAAATTCCCCGACCAGCAAACCATGCAGCAAATTGTGGATGTGCACTATCCCGACCTGGACCAGGAACTGCTGGACCGAGCCATGCGCATATTTTACCAGATACGGGACATCAAAGGCATCAAGAAAAAACCCTCTACCAGTGAGCTGATCGACTGGCTGCGGCTGCTCATAGCTGAGCGCATGAGCGCAGGCGAGCTGGAAGGTGTACGGCTGGAGGATGGCCCGCCTCCGTATGGCGGAGCGCTCATCAAAAATGAGCAGGACATGGAGCTCATCGAGCACCTGCGCCGCTGGCAGCGGTAGCAGTGAAGCTATGGAGGGGGAAAACTATTGGTTTTGGCGGGCTTTGTTGAATTCCACCATCTGTTTCAGCAAGGCATCATCCTGATATATTTCGTCTCCCACCACCACCTCTTCTACCCCGGCAGCTTCCAGTTGTTCTACTTCTTCAAAGGTGTTGATACGCCCAGCTGCGACTATGGCCGAGCCGGGAAATTGTTCCACCAGTTCGCGGTAGAAGTTGACGTCGGGGCGGTCGGAGTCAATTTCGGTAATCATAAAGCGGTGGAAGCCCGCATTGATGCACTTCCACATCAGCTCTTTCAGGCCAATATCCGTCACCACCTGGGTCCAGCCGTGAGTGGTGAGTTCTCCATTTTTTACATCAAGTGAAATGAGAATACGCTCGTTCTTGATGTGCTCATCTGCGGCAATTTCGAGCAAAAAATTAAAATTGTCAATGATCACCGAACCCAGAATAAAATAATCCACGCCCGCATATTGAAGGGACTTGAGGTAGGCCATGTTGTCAATTCCTCCTCCTACTTCCAGCTCAATTATAGTGGTATTGGCCAGCGAACCGATCAGGCCCGCATTGGTTTGTTCGCCGGGCAGGGAAGCATCCAGGTCAATGAGCATGATGCGCGTTACACCCACTTCCTCCAGGTGCCGGATCAGGTCGTAGGGGTCGCGGGGAATGTACTCCAGGTGCTCGTAATCACCGGGGCGGTAATAGGCCAGTTTACCATCTTTGATGTACAGGGCGGGAACGATTTGCATGTGGACTTCCGGGTTTGTTTTAAGTAATCATGCTCCCTTCTCCTGAAGAAGAGACTCCCCTAAATAAACAATTATCTCTGTAGGGGGCAATTTTTCAGCGAATAAGCGTGATGCTTCCCCCCCGCTCAAGGGTTTCGCCCTCAAAACCCTGCATCAGCAGGCGGTAAATATACACCCCTTCGGGCACGGCAAGGCCCTGCTGGTTGGTGCCGTCCCAGCCTTCATCTACATTGCGGCTTTCAAAGATGCGCTCTCCCCAGCGGTTGAAGATACTCAGGTGGTATTGGTTTACAAATAGGCCTTTTATGCTGAACACATCATTGATGCCATCTCCATTGGGGGTGAATGCATTGGGAATGAAAATGCTGGGACTAAAAACCACACAGGATACATTGGACCAACTTTCTACCCCGCAGCCATTGAGCGACTCAATGGCCCGCAGTTGGTAACAATATTTTCCGCGACTCTGCAGTACCTCTTTATCAGTAAAGCTGCGGTCCATATTCCCAAAGGTATGCAGCAAGCGGGGAAAAGTCGTATCGGCTACTTCCCACAGCTCATATCCCAGCACCTGCTCCCAGCCCAGGTAGGGGGTCCAGTTGATTTCTACCTGAAAATCGCGCTGTACCGCTTGCAACAGCACCTGGCAGTCTTCAGCTGAAGCTACAGCCTGCCCGCATTGGTCCACCACTTCGATGAGGTAACAATAAGCAGAAGTTGCCGGGTCCACTCCATCGGTAAAGTTGCTTTGGGCAGCCGAATCAATTTGCTCAATAAGTTCATACTGTGTATTTCGGCCTCCCTTGCGGTAAATGCGGTAGGAGGCAAAGTCGGGAATGGCAGTGGGTTCCCACTCCAGCCGGATGCGTCCCTTTTCTACATTCACCCGGCAAAGCTCTACCGCTTCGGGGGGATCGTTGGCGTGTATCACCTCCCGGGTGTAGCTGCCATAACTCGTGCAGCCGGTAGCGGGGTCGGTTACGGCTACGCGAATACGACCCTGAAAAGAACAGGCTTCCAGCAAGTAGGTGGTATCCTGTATGTTTTCGGCCAGCAGGCGCTCGCTTCCTCCCGATTCTACAAAAAGCGAATAGGCAAAGGCACCCTGCCCGTAGGCATTCCAGCTGATGCGCGTTTGTACCTCAGAAAGGGATTCGGCCCGGGTGACCAGGGTACACAGTTCATTGCCCGGCTCACTGCTGATGAGGACGGGGCAGCGGCGGGTGCTCCGGATGCGATAACAATAGGGTTGCTGATAAGCATTTACTGCCGTGAAGTCGGTGTAGGAGTCCAGGTCGGCCTGGGGAATAATGGAAATGGTTTGCCAGCCCGAGCCGTCATTTCGCTCGATAAAATACGACTGAAAGCCTGGCCGCTGCTCCGGGGGCAGAGGTGCCCAGCTGAGCGCTACTTGGGTAGGGCCTGTCACCGTTACGCAGTTGAGCACGGGGGGCAGAGCACTGGCAGGCAGCAGCCTGATGTAAAAGGTGTCGCGGGTAATATTGGGAGCAGGGCAGTCATTCTGATCTGTTGCCTGCACCATGAAGGGAATAGGGTCGAGCCCAATATCCACACAGGGAGGCAGCCAGCAAAGCTCCGCCTGCAAGGGCGAAGTACCCGAAGCCGCCTGAAAGGTGGCAAAAGGCGGAATATTGCCCCCGCTCAGTATCTGACTTTCAGCCCTGATCGTGAGCACATCGGCAGGAATACCCGAGCCGTTGCGGTCGATGATGTC
>RFHT01000269.1 GCA_003696835.1 Bacteroidota bacterium | reverse complement strand
CGAAGGGTTTTGATTGCTCGCAAAGACGCGAAGGCGCGAAGGGTTTTGATTGCTCGCAAAGACGCGAAGGCGCGAAGGGTTTTGATTGCTCGCAAAGACGCGAAGGCGCGAAGGGTTTTGATTGCTCGCAGAGACGCGAAGGCGCGAAGGGTTTTGATTGCTCGCAGAGACGCGAAGGCGCGAAGGGTTTTGATTGCTCGCAAAGACGCGAAGGCGCAAAGGGTTTTGATTGCTCGCAAAGACGCGAAGGCGCAAAGGGTTTTGATTGCTCGCAGAGACGCAAAGGCGCGAAGGGTTACTCTTTGCGCCTTTGCGTGCCATGCTCACGGGAGCATGTTGCTCCATCCTTCTGATTCGGGAGACTGAATCTTTATGCCAAACGCTTCGAGTCCTCAGGTGTTAGTGGCTAATCATCACCATAAAGGGACATTCGCTGCTCAGGGGCCCGCCTCTTGCTGAAGCAGCCTGACATCAGCAATCAGTTGCTGAACAGAGCTGCTGTTTAGCCCATTGTATATACCCCGAATGTGGCGGTTTGGGTCGATGAGCACAAAGTTTTCAGTGTGGAGAAATTCGTATTCACTTTTTTGCAACCCCAAATCCTCTTCTACAAAATAGGCCTGCCGTCCCAGACGGTAGATCTGGCTGCGGTCGCCGGTCAGGAGATGCCATTTACCCGGAATGGCAGCATGCTCTTCTGCATACGCCCTGAGCACCGGCACCGAATCTCTGTCTGGAGTTACGGAGTGCGACAAGAGCAGGACCGATTCATCCTCCTGAAATGCCTCCTGCAAGACCTGCATATTGGCCGTCATTTTGGGACAAATTCCCGGACAGGAGGTGAAGAAAAAATCTACTACATATATTTTCCCATCAACCATTTTTTCTGTTACCCGCTCTCCCATCTGATTGGTCAGTTCAAAAGGGGGAATGCGGTGGAGGCTTTCCAGAGCCGGATCACCGGGCTTCAGCCATCGGGGGGTAAAGCTCGCATCGCCGTAGTAGGGCAAGGCCGCTACACGGCTTGCATTTTGTGCCTGCCCACTGGCCTTTTCTTGCCCGGTATCAGCCGGTTTTTCGCAGCCCAGCATCCCCAGGCATGCAACAAACAGCCAGCCTGCAAGCTTAAAACTGTACTTGCTCATCATCCAGCTGGAAACAAAGTTTGGCCCGTTTGAGACCAAATATTCTGCCATTTTTCGCTTCATAGTTATTGTAAAGTTTTCCGTTTTCACGCCATGCTTGTTGCAATCCTTCTTCCCTGCCATTCACCAGATTGATTTTTTTAAACAGAGCACCTGAGGCATACCATTGCAGTTGCTGGCCATTAGCCAGGCCCATTTCGTAGTGGGATAGGGACCTCAAGCGGCCGTTTTTCCACCAACTACGAACCTTTCCATGCAGTTTGTTATGGATATAAGTAGCCTCAAAGCTCAGCGTTCCGTTTTCAAACCACTTGCGTTGCCTGCCGTGTTTCTTTCCGTTCAGGTATTGAACAGCAGCCGCTTGCTTCCCATTGGCATAGTGGACCACAGCAGTGCCCGAAAAAGGTTGTCCCCGGTAATAGCACAAGCCTTTCTCCGCATTCAGGCTAAGGGAGTCGGCGGGCACATAGGCTGCAGCCTGCTCAAGTGGAGGAAGCTCCCGCTGAAAGGGTGAGCATGCAACAGCCAGGCATGCCCACAGCAGCAAAGCCTTACTGAATCGCATTGGGAGTGCCCTGATAATTGCCGGGAAACAGGATGTAGTACTGGTTGAGGTAAGTCTCATTCTGAATGTGGTAATGATATTCCCCATCTGCATTGTGCTGGGTGGTGCTGGTATGCCCACCAGATTCATCCAGATCGGTTGGGTAAGTACCAGTAGAATAACACTTGCGTCCATAAAGGAAAAAACCGTCTGCCATGAGGCCGATCAGCTTATCATCATCATTGGACCAGGCTTTGGGCTCGAGGTGGTAGTGGTAGCTTTGAGGCCCGGTGTGTGCACCGGTATAGTCCAGAGATACAATGGCATTGTCAAGGGGTACGTTGGGGCCTTCTTCATCATTGTAAATCATGGCACCGCTCACCGCTATGCCAATGGGGCCCAGCCCTGTGCTGGTGGAACTGGAGGCCCGGCTGGGAGAAGCCGGTACGCGCAGGGTATAGGAGCCGTTAAAATCGTCGATGTTTCCGGGGGCCATGGCTTCATAGGAAGTAACGACCGGCTCGACAAAAAGCGGGTGGTTTTCCGTGGTATTGGAATTGGTGCAAAGGCTTTGCCCCCTGGGGTCAGTGGTACATCGCTCTGTGGTGTTGGACCAGTAGGGCGAAGGATGATTGGGCAAGCCATTTGATTCTACTACCACCTCTTCCCCATCCAGGTAAACAGTGATATGGTTGGTGTCAAATTCTGCAAAGGCAGCATGCAGGGCAGCCGGCTGGCCGGGATCGGTGATGGGCTCCTGCTCGCAGCCCCAGAGGTACAAGCTTAAAGAGAACAAAAACAGGGGAAAAAACAGGTTGTACTTCATTTTTTTACGTTGTTTTATGTTTCATTTCCCCCTTAGACAAAGCCCCGCTAAAAATCCTTCGGTGGAGGTGGATTTTTTTGCGCATTTCCCAGGATCCGCTGTAGGGCCTGTTGCATAAATTCTTTAAAAAAGGGCTGCTGCTCCGGCCTGAGCAGGTTTTTTATTGCCCGAAAATGCTCGTAAGTGATGGTAATTTTTTTTGCTTCCAGTTCCTGGATTTCCCTAAGCCCATCGGCTGGAGGTTGCTGGTTGGGGCCGGATTCCAGCAAGGTAGAAAAATATGCGCTCAGCTTTTCCTGCTGCAGCCGATTGAGGGTGCGCATTGCTTGTTGGTGGGTTTCCACCAGTTGCCCAAAGGCCTTTTCCTGCTCAGCATCCAGCCTGAGGAGGCGGTGAATGTCGGCCGGTGGATGTTGACGGGCAGGTGTTGGGGGTTTGGTGGCAAAAAAGAAAGCGATCATGCCCAGGTTGAGCAGGAGCAAAATCAGGGTAGCGGTTTGGTAAAATTTCAACTGTGACATCATTCATAAAGGTTATAAGTTGAAATCAGGCTGGTTTGACTGTAGAGCCCGGCTTCCTCAGCAGTGGTGCGGGAGCGGGCAAGTTGGGACCAGCTCCACAGGTTGAGGCCAATCAGCAGCATGGCGGCGGCAACCGCCCATCTCCAGCGGGAAAGGGGCACCACCCGGCCTTCGGTCTGCAGGCGGTCTTCAATGCGGCCCAACAAATCGGCCGGAGGCTGTGCAGGCCGGGCGCCCTGCATGCTCTCCATCACCTCATCTATCCAGTCGTGTTCTTGCTTACTCATAGGCTGTACTTTTTTGTTTAGACCAATATCAGGTAAAAATCCTTCGGTTGGGATCCAGTTTTTCCAGTTTTGCCCGCAGGTTTTTTTTGGCCCGCTGCAAAAGCGATTCCATCGCTTTGAGGGAAATACCCATGATATCTGCCACCTCTTGTCGCGGCAACTCCTCTATATAGCTCAGGATAAATGCCATTTTCTGTTTTTCAGGCAAGGTCTCTATCACCTGGTAGAGGATTTTCGCCTTTTCCCGCTTTTCCAGCTCCACCCCCGGATGTTCGAAGTCCTGCTGCACGGGCTGCTGCCCAAATTGCAAAAAGGCGTTGCGCTTTTTCTTTTTCAGGGCATTCAGTGCGGTGTTCACCGCAATGCGATAAATCCAGGTACTGACGGCAGAAGCGCCTTTGAAGGAAGCCGCATGCCGGTGGATTTTCAGAAACACATCCTGGGTGATTTCTTCAGCATCCTGGGCGCTTTGGGTATAGCTCAGGGCAATGTTATATATCCTGGCAGCATACAGGGCATACACCTGCCTGAAGGCCTGCCTGTCTCCCTGTGCAATGGATCTGATATAAGCTGCTTCTGTATCCAAAACTTAAAAGGTCTTCCCTTTGTCCTTACCAGGCATCTTCATTCCCTTTGCAGGTACAAGGTGATGCTGTAAAGCCCCTGCTCCCCCTGACGCAAAGCCACAGCAACCCCATCTGTATTGCCTCTGGCCATCAAAATGGAATCATCCTCAAAGGTAAATTCACTGGCATACATGCGGTAGCCCCGGGCTTCCAGGGTAAAATGAATGTGTGCAGGCACTTCCATATCCTGATCATCCCTGTACCTTCCGGGCCTGATGGTGTGTATGCTGAATTCACCCTTTTCATCTGTGATGAGGTAGGCAAACAACCGGGGGTTCCATTTAGATGGTTCATTGAAATACCGCCCTTCATGGTCGGCCTGTACCAGCTCTACCTGTACATGCTGCACCGGCAGGTGAGTGGATTCATCCAATACTTTTGCGCTTAGGCTGAGGGGAGTTCCAGCTTCCCGCTTGCTCACCATGGTCGCCTGGTGTTCTGAAGCAAAAGATTTCAGCAGGGATCGAATTTCAGGGCGATAGTCCGGGTGGTCAATCAGGGGAGAAAAATTACGATCCCTAACCACCCGCATGGGTTTTTCCAAGCCTTTCTCCAATGCCAGCTTCAGCCATACAAGCGCTGAGTCGTATTGGGATGCGGCGCACATTTCAGCTGCCAGTTGGTAATAACCCTCAGTAGTATCTGCCCGCTCCGAACTGCTGGCCCCGGGCTTCATACACCCCACCATAAGGGTCAGTGTTATTGCCCAAACCAGGCGGTTTACATACATGGCTACCGGCTTCATGCAGCGGCAAGATAGGCATTGGCGGACAGTTTTGCCAGCCCAATCTGCACCTACCCACAATCCGTTTTGCTTACTCCTTCACAAAAATGGCCCGATATACCCGCTCTCCCCTTAGCAGCAGCACATACATGCCAGCCGGAAGGTGGTCAATGTTTAATTGCAGGGATGAACCCCTGAGGGCTTGGGGAAGGACAACGGACTGCCCGGTGGCCGAAATTACCTCTACTGCATATCGGCCCTTCAACTGGGGCAGTTCTACATTGAGCTGCGAACGGGCAGGGTTGGGAAAAAGGTGCAGGCTGCTGGACTCAGGGCTCTGCAGATTCGTCGTTCTGGCTATTTGAATAGGCCATATTCCCTGGTCGAAGAAATCGCCATCGGAATTGCGGAAGGTGACGTACAAAAAGTACCAGTTTTGAGCGGGAATTTCGGCCGTAGGCGGCACCCCCTCCAGGGAAATGATGCCCGTAGCCCTTCCCGACTCTTGGCCAATGGTGGTGGAATCGGATACCACATAGTCATGGACTACCTGCCAGCCAGGCCGTATTTCTCTCAGCCAGAACCGAACCCCTCCCAACCCACCATCCACCACGGTATTGCCAGAGCCGGCGTGAAAATCAGCAGCCACCCTCAACTCGCCTCCCACTTCATAAATGGTGTTCAAGTAAGTGGCCCGGTCGTCGAAATCAAGGCTGGGAGCCTGTGCCTCTCCGCTCACCCTTACCATGCAGGTATCTTTCAGCTGGTTTTCATGGGTGGTAACAATGATGCGGGCAAGGCCCTCGGCATGACAGCTCACCACCCCTTCCTGGCTCACGCTGGCCACGTCGGGGTTGTCGCTGAGCCAGCTCACCGATAAGTCGTTCGCATTGGGGGGGTCAATGATGGCGTTCAGGGTAAACACATCGCCTACAAAGGTAACCACCTCGGCGGGGTCTATGGTTACAGCGCGCACGCTGCCCACCTCTCCCGCCACGGGCTTGTACACCCGTATCCAGTCCACCTGAAAGGTGTTGGCCGCCGTATCGGCCAGCTCTTCATCGGTGGGAGTAAGCCCCTGCAAGGCACGCCAGGTCTGGTCCTCGGTATTAATAATGATGTCCATGGGCTTGTTCAGGCCGGTGCGGGTGTCGTTGGTGGGGTCTCCCGGATTGACGGCATTGGTGTGAAAAACGGGGTCGATCTGGTCTTTGCCGGAGCGGGTTCTCACCAGCTGGCCGTCCACGTAGTACTCCAGGTGCCAGGGGTCGCGCCAAAACACGCCTATGCGGTGGTAGTCATCGCTCCAGACCGTGGAGCCATCAGTGTAGAAGCTGCCTTCGTCATTGGGTTGCCAGTCGGTAAAAGGCTGACGAATAAAGACGTGATGGCTCAGGTGCAGCCGTTGGTTGCTGAACCAGGGGTTGGTCCAGCGGTCGCCCCCATAGGCCTCGCAAATATCTATTTCCTGGGTATCATCGCTGCTGAGCAGCCACACGTCTGAGGCCAGCACCGACTTCATGATCTTCACCCGTGCTTCTATATAAACGGGGTACTGTACCTGGCGCACAGAAGTGACGCAGCCCAGGTTGGTAACGGCCAGCCGGCGGTTGCTCACCCACACCGAGTCGCCCGCAGGGCGGCTGGCGATGATGTTCATGTTGCCATTGGTTACAAAGGCGTGGTCGCGCCTCCATATAGTGGGCAGCGGCCCGGTCCAGGGGTTGTGGTACCAGTTGATCCATTTGCCCCCCAGGGTATCCAGCCCCGCGTTGGGTGCTGCTTGGTAGTTAAAATCGTCTGATACATCTGGCTGTAGCTCCCACACCATACCAGCTCCGGGAGAAGGGGGCACTTCTATGCCCTCCCATTCCTGTGCAACAGCAAGCTGTATGAGGACAATCAGTGCTAAAAAGGTGATCCAGGATTTCATAACCATTGAGATGTTTTGTTGAATTATTGGAGTATGATGCGTTTGGTGATACTTCCTTCGGCAGTATAAAGGCCAAGCAGGTACATGCCCTTTGGCAGGTGTTGCAGGTTGATGGCGCTGGTGGTTTGCTGTATGGGTTGCTGAAGCAACGGCCTGCCCATAAGGTCAAACACCCGTAGTTGGGCCTGTCCCTGCAGCGCCGGCAACTCCAACATCAGCCTGCCGCTGCCGGGATTGGGATACAGCCTCAGACCGGCCAGTGCTGCATCAGTGCGCGCAGTGGGTTGGGTGATGGTGACATCGAATACACTGCAACCTCCCATGTTGGTGGTCCAGTCTCCCCCTACCCTTCTTATCCAGGCCCGCAAGGCATAGCCCGTGCCGGGCGTGGGATATACCGGGGTGGTCCAGTCCTGGGTGCTCACATTTCGTATGTTAATGGTGGCAATCCCCTGGCCGGGCTCCACGGTCACCCGGCCTTCACCCACCCAGTTGTCGTGGGGGTCTTTTAGCTCCACAGCCACATCCAGGCGCTGGGCAGCCGAATACTCCACCTGCACTTCATACTCCGTGTCGCTGGGCAGCTCAGTGGGCAACAGATGGCACTTCAGAAAAGTTTGATAAGCCGCCACTACTTCTATTTGGCTGGTATCAGACAAGCCGCCAGCGGCGATACCCACTATGCTCACCTGCCCGGGAGCAATGCCTTGCACCAGGCCATGTTCGTCAATAGTAGCAATGGTGGAATCAGAACTGCTCCAGCTCACGCTTTGGTCCGAAGCATCTATGGGCAGGATGCGGGCCTGCATACTCAGTTGTTCTCCCGTTCCCAGGGTAAAGAAAGGGGGCGAAATATCGATACTGCTCACTTCCACTGCCGCCGCCTGCTCCACCACCTCCACGCTGCTGCTGGCAGTGAGAATTCCATCCGGGTCGGAAAGGGTAATGGTAGCCTGGCCCAGGGTCAGGGCCGTAACGGTTCCCAGGGAGTCCACCACAGCTACCGCCTCATTATCCGAAGTCCACACAAAATGATGGACCGTAGCCCCCGAGGGCACAATCGCAGGCAAAAAAGTGTAGGATTGTCCCGGCTCCAGTTGTTTGGAAGCTGGCGCCAGCTCAAGCTGGGTGGCAGCCACCGCATCCGTGCGGTTAAGGGGCTGGCTTTGCCGGTACACCCTCAGGGCCATACTGCTGATGTGGCCGCCTTTGTCGGGAAACTGCACAGTAATGCGGTTGCTGGGCTTTAGCAGGGCAAATGGAAGGGGAATTTCAATCACCCCAAACCAGGAAGCACGCGGCCCCTGGTCATAGCCCATGTAATTGGAAGGTACTTCTATTTCATGTCCGTTGAACATGACCAGCGGTTGCAGGCTGGTCTGGTGGGGCCTGCCCATGCCCAGGCGCAGTACGGCTTCCCCATATTTACTTCTTTGCACCCCATCGATGTGAAATTCGTGGGCGGCATTGGTGATAATGGGCGTCAGATGCTCCCGCGCAAAGTATTTGTGTTCCTCCACTTGCTGGTTCACCTCCAGTTCACTGGCAAAGGTATAGGCAAGTACGGCCGAGCCTTCTGCCCCTATAGTTATGTGCTCCAGGGAGTTAAATACTTTTTCCTCCAGTACGGGTGCCTGCCGGGCCTGGTCGAAATGCAGGTGTTTGACCCTGATTTGCTGAATGGAATTGCCGTACAGCTCATGTACCTTTAGGTTTACGGTAGCGGGTTGGAAATACAGGTTGTTTAGTACCACATACAGGGTGTTGCCCTGTGCATAGGCATTGCACTGTATGTCGGGATCGGTGCTGCGGGTGTCAATGCGGGTGCCTTTTACCTCCGACCACAGTTGGTAGAATTTTACCATTTCTGTATAAACCCAGTGGTTGCCCGTTTGTCCTGGCAGCTCATTGTTTTGACGCATCAGCCGCCAGGGATAGGGGTCGCCGTCGGCCTGCCTGCCCCATTCTGCTTTTACGATGATAAAGGGAATAGCCGAAAGAATCAGTTGGGGCCTTTCGGAAAAAGAGAGCAGCATGGAGGTCATGGATTTCATACTGAACCAGTCGCGCAGGGGCGTCCAGGGATCTGCTTCCAGGGGAAGGGCACGGCCTCCGTACTCGGAAATCACGAAGGGCTTTACCTCATTGAATGAGAGGTAGCTGTAATGCTCCAGCATGTCAAAGGTGGCTTCCAGGTTGCTGCCCCTGCGCAGCAGCATGCTGTTGGACCAGGAGCGGTTGAAGTCATAGAGGTGAATGGACCAGAAGTCCATGCGGCTGCCCGACATGTCCATGAAGAGCTTCCAGCGCTGGTGCCATCGCTGGAAGTTGTTTTCTTCGAAGTTGGGGAATGCCGTGGTGTAGCCACCAATGAGCACGCGGGGGTTTTGTGCCCTGATGGCATCGGCCGCTTCATTGTGGAAATTGAACACTTCGGCGGGGGTGTGGGTGCCGCGGGTTACAAACATATATACCGGCTCATTCATGATCTCCACAAGAGGAGGTTCCGGTGGGCCATTCCGGCCGTGAAATTCATTGATATAGCGCCCCATAAACTCGCCGGTGGCCGTTCCGTTGGCGAAGGCCCACCCCTGCCGGGTTTGGGTACCATCGGGGAAAAAGGGGGTTTGCTGGGCCGCAATTACCAGCTCATTGCGGGCTTCGTAGGGGTGCAGGTTGGTGCGGCTGGCATATTCATTTCTCACGGCCTCCCCTCTGGCGGCTATATCTGCGGGATCGGCAAAGCCCGGGCGGGCCGGGTCTTCGGCCACCTGGTTGACATGCCAGCTGATGGGACCGGTGTTGCGGCCCATATACACGTCCAGGCCATTGAGGAAGGTATCGCGCAAATCCGCGTTATAACCAAAATTGTTGCCGGTATCCCAGTCGGGTTCCACCTGGTCGGCGTGGATTTTGACCATGCGCTTTCTGTTGAAGGAGTCCACTCCTGCCACACTGTGCCGAAAGTTGGGGTGTATGTCCACGGTAATTTGGGCACTTGCCATCCCGCCCAACAACACCCACCATCCCAAAAGGATCCATTTTTTCATCATGAGTTGTTTATTTCATTTACCGGCCATGCTTGTTTCCATCAGGAAGCGCTTTCGCCCTTGGCTACATGATGACTCACTCTTCTGCCATGCATGCGCCTGATGTACTGGTAGTCGTCATTCATGTATTCGTGGGTAAGGCCCCATTCGAGTGCGGCCAGGGGCTCTCTTTCGGTATCCAGGCTGCGGTTGAGGCCAATGGCAGGTGGAGGGCATTTGATGTACGACATGATTTCGAAGTTGATGCCGTCAGGAGCCCATTGGATGGTGTTTTTTTCGGGCCCGTCGGTGGTGATGAGCGAGGCAATGCCTCCATCGTAGTGCCATACACATATTTCGTGGCCGCTGTTGGATACGGGGTTGTATTCCGATTTCAAATATGGCCCCAGGGGATGGTCGGCTATGGCCACGCCATGCCGGATTTGTCTGCCTCCGAAGGTGATTTCCTCGCCCATTTGTTCGCCCTTGTAGTAGAGGTAAAACTTGCCCCGGTAGTACATGATGCAGGGGTCGTGCACCTTGTGGCTGTCGAAGTCGCCTTTGCGTACCACCTTGAAGCGGTTGTCTTCCTCCCCCAGCCAGATGCCATTGTCGGCCGGGCTGAGGATGGGCTCCGGGCTTTTGGTCCAGGGTCCATCTGGTGAGGTGGCCCAGGCAATACCCACCTGGTTTTTGACGCGCACGGTGTAAGGCGACTTTACGGTTTGATAAACCAGGTAATACCTTCCCTCATGCACAAATATTTCAGTAGTAAATACCGAGCGGTCGTCGTATTGGCCCTTTTCCCCACGCCCTACGGCCATGCCTTCTTCCTTCCAGGTCCAGCCATCTTCAGAAGTGGCATACCAGATATCGCAGCGGTCCCAGGGAAAGACCTTATCTTTTTCAATATCTCCGGCAAAGCCATCAGTGGGGCCCACACTTTTGGAGTACCACACATAGTATTTTCCCTGGTGGCGGATAATGCCGCTGGGGTCTCTGCGCACCACGCCTTCCTCGTAGGCCAGGTCGCCTTTGAGGTCAAACACCTCAAACTCCCCATACCATTCACTGCTCCATTTGTCCCACTCCAGGGCGCGTTTGGAGGCTGCACTTAGCTTGTGCTTGTTGGTAATTCCTAGTCTTTCGAAATGTTCGTCGCTGTATTTTTCCATGAAGTCTTTGTTGGCAATCTTTATTTGCTCGGTGGGCAGTCCAATTCTGCACTTGCCTGCACGCAGGATTAGATGCCCAGTACAAATTAGCCATATAAAGCAAAAAAGTGCCTGTTATACAGCTAGACATAAACTAGACAAACAGGCATTGAGTATGATAAAAAGTGAAATTATCCTTAGATTTAATCCTGCAAAACAAGCATTTAGCCTCCAACCAGCTGCTTATGCCTGAATTTCCAACTAGACAACTCATCTGCCTGCTATTTTCCATTATTCCATATTGGGTTTTGTCCCAAGTCGAGTTAAGTGATGGAATTAGACCCGGCGAATCATTTGAGGAATGGGTTGAGATGGCCAACCGTGTTCGCCTGGAATCGCCCGACAGTGCCATCCGCCTGTACCAGCGTTCCTATGAGCACTTTCTAGAACAAAAGGATACCCTGAATGCCGTTAATTCATTGGTAGAAATGGCCGTGGTGTATGGCCATATTGCCCGCTACCAGTCGGCCTACGACAATTTGTGGAAAGCCCTGCTGCTGGCCGACCTGGCCCAGAATGAGCGGGCCAAAATCCCCGTGTACATCAACCTGGGAAGGTATTACAGCTTTTACAAACGAAAGGAAAATGCCCTGGCCTATTTTCAGCGCGCCCTGGCCCTGAGCAAAGCGCTGCTTGCCAAAGGCCAGCTCAGTGAGCAAGAACTGGTAAGCTGCTATTACGCCCTGTGCTCTACCTACCGGGAACTGGACGACCCCGCCAACGCCCAGATTTACCTGGACAGTTGTTGGATGTATTACGACCCCACTCAGGACCCGGCTACTGCTTATTACCTCAAATTCGAATCGGCTTTCATTGCATGTAAGTCGGGCAAGTATCAGCAAGCCCTGGATCAACTTTTTTCCATTCAGCCCTGGTTTGAGCAAAACAGCCCCGGCTTTCAGGTGCTGCTCTTTACCCATATAGGAGACGTTTACCTGCTCATGGAAAAGCCCAGAGAGGCAGAAACCTATTACAAAAAGGCGCTGACCGCCTCCGCAACCTACCAGAGCCACCTGGATTTTACCCCTACTATCTATGAGCGCCTTTCGAAGCTGTACCTGGAAAGGGGCGACTTCCCCCTTGCCTACAACAGCCTGCAAAAAATGAAGGAACTTGACCAGCAGTATTTCGACAGCCGCAGCGCCAACAACCGCTCCCTGCTGGAAATAAAGGATGAATTCCGGCTGGAAAAGGAAAAACAGCGCCAGCTCATCCAACAACAACGGCTGATGGAACTGGAACATGAGGAACGGGTGGCATTTTTGAAAAATGTCATCCTGGTGGTCACCCTCGTTTTCCTGTCCCTGGTTGGCATCATCTATTTCAACTACGTGCGCAACAAACACAAAGCAGAAAAGGAGCTGATTCGGAAGAAAAAAGAACTGGAGGTAAAACAAGCCAGGGAATTGGTGGAACTGAAAAACCGCGAACTGGCAGCCTCTTCGCTCAAACTGATCGAAAAGGACGAAATCCTGGCTGCCCTCAAAGAAAAGCTTTCTGAGGGAAATGGAGAGATCAAGGCTTCGGAGCTCAAAAAGCTGGTGCGCACCATTTCGCACAGCAGGGCCCAAAACTGGGAAGAGTTTGAAGCCATTTTTATTTCGGTAAACAAAGAATTTTACAACAAGCTGAACAAGCACTACCCTAAGCTGAGCCGGGGCGACCAAAAGCTGTGCGCCCTGATCAAACTGAACCTTTCGAGCAAAGAAATTGCCAAGCTGCTGGGCATATCGACCGAAAGCGTTCACACCAACCGCTACCGCCTGCGCAAAAAACTAAAGCTTTCGCGGGATACGAGTTTAACGGAATTTCTGGCCAGGTTTTAGCACAAAGGGCATCATGCGAGTAAATCATGAACCACCTTGCCATGCACGTCGGTGAGGCGAAAACGACGGCCCTGATGGCGAAAGGTCAGGCGCTCGTGGTCAATGCCCATGAGGTGCAGCAGGGTAGCGTGAAAGTCGTGTACATGCACGGGGTTTTCGACTATGTTGTAGCTGAAATCATCGGTTTGACCATAAGTCATGCCCGTCTTGATACCCGCACCGGCCATCCACATGGTAAAACAGCGTGGGTGGTGGTCCCGCCCATAGTTGGTAGGGGTGAGTTTGCCCTGCGAATACACCGTGCGGCCAAATTCCCCCCCCCAGATCACCAGGGTATCTTCCAGCATGCCCCTTTGTTTGAGGTCTTTGATCAAAGCAGCCGTGGGCTGGTCGGTCATTTTGCAGTGGTTTTTGATGCCGCCTGGCAAGCCGATATGGTGGTCCCAGCCCCGCTGATAAAGCTGTACAAACTTGACACCTTTCTCCAGCAACCTTCTGGCCAGCAGGCAGTTGGCGGCATAAGAGCCCGGGTCTCGGCTGTCTTCCCCGTACAGGTCAAAAATGTAGTCGGGCTCATCGGAGAGGTCGGTAACCTCCGGCACGGAGGTTTGCATGCGAAAGGCCATTTCGTACTGGGCAATGCGCGCCGTAATTTCGGGATCGCCGTAGGTATCGTACTGGATCTGGTTGAGCTGCCTGAGATAGGCCAGCATGCGGGCACGGTCCTGCCCATCATAGTTTTCGGGATTGTTGAGAAACAATACGGGGTCCTTACCCGAACGGAAGAGCACGCCCTGGTGCTGGGTAGGCAAAAAGCCATTGCCCCAGAGGCGGGCATACAGGGGCTGCCCGCCACCGTATTTGGAAATGAGGGTGATGAAGGTGGGCAGGTTTTCGTTGTCGGAGCCCAGCCCGTAGCTGACCCAGGCGCCAATGGAAGGCCTGCCGGGCAGCTGGTGGCCAGTCTGAAAAAAGGTAATGGCAGGATCGTGGTTGATCTGTTCGGTAAACATGGATTTGACAAAACACAGCTCGTCCACCACCTCAGCGGTGTAGGGCATGAGCTCGCTCACCCATGTCTGGCTTTGCCCGTAAGGGGCAAATTTGTACAGGGAGGGAGCAATGGGCAAAGAAGCCTGAGACACACTCATGCCAGTGAGGCGCTGGCCCTTGCGCACCGAATCGGGCAGCTCCTGCCCGAATAGCTCATAAAGCTGGGGCTTGTAGTCGAAGGTTTCAAACTGGGAAGGCCCTCCGCTTTGGAAGAGGTACACCACCCGTTTGGCTTTGGGGGCAAAATGGGGCAGGCCCGGCAGCCCCTTTTGGCTGCCGGAGGCAGCTTGGCCCGTGGCACGGGCCAGCACGGATGCCGGGTTGAGCAGGCTGCCCAGGGCAAGGGCCCCCAGCCCCAGGGAAGTACGGGTGAGGAAGCGTCGGCGGTCGATCTGCCGCTCAAGCTGACTGAAGGCTTGTTCCTCAAAAGGGGATTGGTGGGAATGATGAGCCATGTTATTTACCTTTTGGTGAGCGTTACATCTGAATTGAGAATGGTGCTGGCTACTACTGCATAAGACACCAGCAAAGCAGCATCCAGCGCGGGGTCCACCCGGTATTCACCGGCCTCCAACCAACCCTTCAGCTTGGCCGG
>RFHT01000268.1 GCA_003696835.1 Bacteroidota bacterium | reverse complement strand
CCCGGAGCCGAGGCCTTTATGGGCATTTATGACAATACCCACATCTTTGACAAAATGATGGAGGCGCTAGGCCTGCAAAGCAGGCGGCGCTGAGGCGGTCGCAGGCGGCGCAGCCGCCTGCCCGGGAGAACTCTCCTTATTTTTGTTTAGGGGCTGGGGGTGGTTGGTGTAAAGTGTTGAAAATGAGTAGATTATATTGAAGGTGAAACCCGCCTGCCAGCGCCAGTTTACAACTGGGGCTGGTAGCAGGGATGCCAGGCCTGCCGGGGGTTGCAACCCCCATTATCTATTTCCGCAGCAGTTGTTCCGGTGTTAAACCGGGAACGCGGGCCGTTCCTATTGGCGTGCGGGGCACGCCATGAACGGTGGTCCATTAGTTTTGTTTTCATCAGCCCCGGGCTAAAGCCGCGGGGCTAACGAATTTGTTTGGTCAGGCGCCGGGCTAAAGCCGCGGGGCTAACTTTCGTGCCGGGCGGATGGCATCCATTAGTTTTTAATAAACGACTTATTGCTTTTTCCACCTGAGGGGGCTGAATAGTTACAAAACATCTATCCTTTTTCGGGTTGCCGGAGGGCTGTACCTGTTTCCACAAATTCGATCATCTCCTCAAAGCTGTGGATGAGCCTGATACCCTCGGGCATTTCGTTGGCTGCTGAAAGGGCCTGGTAGCCCGTAAGCAACACCTGGCTGTGGGGAAAGAGCGCCTGTAGCTCCGTCACGTACTGCGGCAGGTTGTGGCGTGCCGGCTGGCTGGTAAAAACAGAAAATACGTAGTGGGGTTGATACAGCTTGCTCACTCCTTCGAGGTCGTTCAGGGGCAGGCTTTGGCCCAGGTACATCAGCTGCTGCCGCCGCGCTTTGAGAATAAAGGCAGCAAACAACAGGCTGAGCTCATGCAGCTCGCCTTCAGGCAAAAAGAGCACGTAGCGTTTGCTGTTTTCCCGGGCAGGGGCCACCTGCCCGTCTATGGCCACCAGAATTTTTTGCCGTATCAGGTTGGAAATAAAATGCTCGTGGGCGGGGTTGATGCTGCCCGTTTGCCACAAAATGCCAATGCGGTGCATAAAGGGAAAAACGATTTCGATCATGCAGCGTTCAAAGCCCATCTGAAGGCTGTTGGTGGAAATGATTTTTTCAAACATGGCCTCATCCATGTCCACCATGGCCATCACCAGGGCATTAATCTGGTTGTGTTGGTCGCTTTTTTCTTCTACAATTTCTCTCACCTTCTCCGCCATCTCCTGTTCCGACATACGGGCAATGTGGGAAATTTTGAGGCCATTTTGGTTGAGGAAGGACACATTGAGGATTTTGCGCAGGTCCTGGTCGTCGTAGTAGCGTATGCGGGTTTTGGTGCGCCCGGGCGTAAGCAACTGGTAGCGCTGCTCCCACATACGCAGGGTGTGCGCTTTGATATTGGACAATTGTTCCAGGTCCCTGATTGAATAATTTCCCACGAATTTGAGTTTCTAACTGTTGCTTTGCACTTCCTCAACGGAAGAAGCTTTCTAAAAGAACAAGTTTGTGCGTTTTTTTGTTTAAACGCAAAGGCCGGGCGGGGAAATGTTAGCCAAAGCCCAAAGCCAGCAGGCTGTCTCAGCCTTTGCGGTTTCTCAGCAGGCGTTTGACCGAATCGGCCTTGCGGGCCTGCTCTTCTAGCTGGTACTTTCTCACCTTCACCGATTTTCCTTTGATGCGCAGGGGCTGGGTGCTGCTGCTGCTGAGCTGCTCATACGCCTGGTATGGCACATCGGCGATGGAGTAGGAATCATAGATGGTGATGGTTCCCACATCTTCGGCGCTGATACCCCCCTGGTGAATGAGAAAGCCCGCGATGTCGCCTTTGCGGATTTTGTCTTGTTTGCCCCGCGAAAGGTGAATTTTCACCCATTTGTCTCCTTCGGAGAGTCCGGCGAGCTCGTTTGCTGGGGGGGCTATGTGCAGGGAGTCAATGCGGAGGCCAATTTTGCGGTGGTGGTTGCTCATAAAGGCTTTTTCCTGCTTGCCTTTGATGAGGTTATAGACCCGCCCTTTGTTGCCTGCGCGGCCGGTGCGTCCTACGCGGTGCAGGTAAAAGTCGAAGACTTCGGGCATGGAGAGGTTGATGACCGCGGGCAGTTCGGGTATGTCCAGGCCACGGGCGGCCAGGTCGGAGGCCACCAGAAACTGGATGTGGCCCTGCTTAAAGCGCTGCAGGATGTTTTGGCGCTCGTGCTGTTCCTGGGCACCAAAGTAGGCTTCGGCCTTGTAGCCCAGGTTGCGCAAAAAGCCCGTAAGGGCGTATATATCGGCGCGTTTGGCAGTAAAAATGAGGGCCGAATCAATGTGTTGCTGCTGGATGAGGGCTGCCAGGTAGGGCTCCCGCCGGCCCTGGGGAATTTCGCTGAAGGTGAAGCGGATGTTTTTGAGCATTTCCCTGGGCGAAAGACGCAGGCTTTGTATGCGGGGAATGCGCTGGCGGATGAGGGTCTCACTGTCGGCAGAAATGGTGGCCGAAAAAAAGCCGATCTGAGCGCTTTTGCGTATGTGGCTGCGAATGTCGTCAAAGTCTTTTTGGAAGCCCATTTCGAGCAGCTTGTCGGCCTCATCTACGATGAGGAACTTGATGTCGCGCCAGAGAAAGTCGAACTGGTACTGGGACATGACATCTTTGAGCCTGCCGGGCACAGCCACCAGTATGTGGGGGGAGGACTTGATGGTGGTGCAGCTTTCCTCCATGCTGCTGCCGCCATAAACGGCGCCCACGCGCAGGCTGTCTCCTTCGAAGTAGCTCTGCAGGGCAGTGCTCACCTGCAGGGCCAGCTCGCGCGAGGGCAGCAATACCAGGGCCTGCGTACTGCGTTTGAGCAGGTTGAGCCGTGATATGAGGGGCAGGCCATAGGCGGCGGTTTTGCCCGTACCGGTGGGGGCTTCCACCAGCAGGTTGCGTTTTTGCAGAAACAGGGGAATGACCTTCTGCTGCACCCGCGTGGGGGTTTCAAATCCCAGCCGGGGCAGGCGTTCCAGCACCCGCTCGTGCAGGGGGTAGCGATTAAATCCTGCGTTTTTTTCCATCATACAGTCAATCTGGGCCGGTAAATGGCCATGCTGGGGCAAAGGTACGGCTTATCCGGCCAATCCTCAACCGGCAGGCCGGTATTTTGCCCCTGCCAGAGCCAGCGGGTTCGGATTCTTCGCCAAATTTTCCCATTTTTATGCCCGCCGCTGGCCGGCAAGCACAAATTGACCATAAGATGAAGCGCAGCCTTATTTCTTTTTACAACAGCCTCTACCTCAATACCCGCTTGTTTTTGCTGCTGGGGCTGATTATCGGGCTGTTTATTACTGCCTACCTGCTGCCTGCCCTGCTGCCTGCAGCCAAAGTCGGCCTGGCTGTGCTGGGCGTGCTGCTGCTGCTGGACCTGCTGCTGCTCTACCGTCAGCGGCAGGGCTTGCTCGGGCGGCGCAGTACGCCCGAGCGCTTCTCCAACGGCGACCCCAATGAGGTATTCATCTACCTGGAAAACCGCTACCCCTTTCCCCTGCGCCTCAACATCATTGACGAAGTGCCGCAGCAGTTTCAAATGCGCAAGCTGCGCTTCGGCCTGGCCATGCCACAGCGGAGCCAGCGCACCATCAAGTACCAGCTGCGGCCCGTAGAAAGAGGCGAATACCACTTTGGTGCCCTCAACCTCTACGCCTCCAGCCCCATTGGGCTGGTGAGCCGCCGCTATACCTTTGACCAGGACGCCATGGTGCCCACTTACCCCTCCTACATACAAATGCGCAAATACCAGCTCATGGCCATCTCCAACCGCCTCACGGAAATGGGCGTGAAAAAAATCCGCCGCCTGGGGCATACCACGGAGTTTGAGCAGATCAAAGAGTATGTGCGCGGCGACGACTACCGCACCGTAAACTGGAAGGCCACAGCACGCAGCGGCAAGCTCATGGTCAACCAGTACACCGACGAGCGCGCCCAGAATGTGTATTGCCTGGTGGACAAAAGCCGGGTGATGAAAATGCCCTTCGAAGGCATGAGCCTGCTGGACTATGCCATCAACGCCTCCCTGGTGCTGAGCAACATCGCCCTGTACAAGCAGGACAAAAGCGGCCTAATCACCTTTGCCGAGCGCGTGCACGCCTGCGTGCCTGCCAACCACAAAGCCACCCAGATGAACCTCATCATGGAGGTGCTCTACAACCAGCAAACCCGCTTCCTCGAAGCCGATTACGCCCGCCTCTATGCTTTTGTGAAGCGTAAAATCTCACACCGCAGCCTGCTCATCCTCTTCACCAACTTCGAATCCATAGAGGCCCTGCACCGCCAGCTGCCCTACCTCCAGAAACTCTCACGCCTGCATTTGCTGGTAGTCATCTTTTTCGAAAATACCGAACTGCGGGAACTCATCCACTCCCGACCCAAAACCCTGGAGGATATTTACATCAAAACCATAGGAGAAAATTTTGCCTTCGAAAAACGCCAGATCGTCAAAGAGCTGGAACAGCACGGCATCATTTCGGTGCTCTGCCCGCCGGAGCAGCTCACCGTCAGCGCCATCAACAAGTACCTGGAGCTGAAAGCACGGGGGATGATTTAGGGGGGACAGGTG
>RFHT01000267.1 GCA_003696835.1 Bacteroidota bacterium | reverse complement strand
CATAGCGCGCATTTACCGTCTCATGCAACATCTGAGCATAGACGTAGCTGCAGGGGGCCTGGCCTCGGGGGCCATGTTTGTGTGCGTCCTGCATGCCGATGTGCCACCGGTATGGTGGCTGGCCCTGCCTCTCAGTATTTGGGTGATTTATACCACAGATCACCTGCTGGATGCGTACCGTCTCAAAGATAAAGCGCACACACCCCGGCATTTGTTTCACCACCAGTATTTTCGCAGCATACTGCTCCTTTGGGCCACCGCCCTTGTATGCTGCCTCACTGTCATACCCCTTTATGCACCACGGGAATTGTGGTACTTCGGCATGGGCATGGGCATACTGGTGCTTATGCATCTGGGTATCAATAAATGGATTGGCAATCGCGTCTCTTATTTTTTCCATAAAGAGCTGGGCGTAGCCCTTATTTATAGCCTGGGCGTATGGGGTGGTCCGGCCATTTATGCCGATAAGGCATGTTCATTTCCCGCTCTCTTGCTTTGGGCCCAATTTTTCCTTTTGGCCCTCATCAACCTGCTCATGTTTGCCATGTTTGAAATACAGGTGGATGAACAGGATGGCCACACTTCATTTGCCAGGGCCATAGGAGAAAGTGGCACGGAGAACCTCATCAGGCTGCTGGCTGCCACTACCTTGCTACTCAGCATTTATACCTTTATATGCCAGCCTGCCCTGTGGAAGGCAGCACTCACTTTTTTGCTGATGCTGGGGTTGCTCATGCTCATCATTTGCCGCAAATCTTATTTTGGCCGCCAGGAGCGCTACCGCATGCTGGGGGATGCCATTTTTATCATTCCTCTATGGGTATATCTCCTGGCCTAGCCTTTATTTATGAATAATTTTGACTACATAGCGCCCGTCTATGATACCCTGGCCAGGCTGATTTTTGGCAGGGGTCTCATTGAGGCCCAAAACACCTACCTGGCCCGTATTCCCCCGGCTGCCCGCGTACTCATCATGGGTGGGGGAAGCGGGCAAATACTGCTTGATGTCGTCCAAAGATGTGAGTGCGAGGAAATTTACTACCTGGAAGCTTCACAAAAAATGATCGCCCTTGCCCGTCAAAACATGCAGCATGCGCATACCCCCACCCGCATCCATTACCTCTGCAAAAAAGAAATCCCCCCATTTCCCTCCCAACATTTTCACGCAATTCTTACTCCCTTTGTGCTCGACTTGTTCCATGAAAGCACATTGGACAACATTTTCCAAAAACTCAGCCCCGCCCTGATGACGGGAGGGTACTGGCTATGGACCGACTTTTGCCTGCCTACAGGCCCCAAAAGAGTGCCTGCCTGGCTTTTCATTCAAAGTATGTACCTTTTTTTTAAGGTTTGCTGTGGCATTCAGGCCTCCAAGCTCCCCAGCGTAGCGCCTTTTTTTGAACTGCACAAGCTAAAATTGAGGAACAAAACCTCCTATATGGGCGGAATGGTTGAGGCAAGATTGTATAAAAAATTTGATTTTTACACAAATTCCTCCTAAATTATGATATAAATGGAACATTTCTTGCATTGATTAGATTATACGAAACCTGATTTATCTATCTATGGGAAGTAACTTCTACGCAATCTCCGAAATTCTTCTGGCAACTGTCATCATCACGTTCTGGCTGGCATTCTTTTCTGCCATTGCCATTGGCGTCTGGAAAAGCATCAGGCATTCATTTTCCATGAAACCTGCAGCCAGTCTGGTAAACTCCTCACAGGAGGAGGATTATGCCCTCTTTATTTCTCCTGCAACCGAAGAATAAGGCCTTTCAAACATGACACACCCATTTTCCTTTTTGCTGTTGTTGCTGCTGATCTTTAGCAGCAAGCTACCTGGCTATGCCCAAACTTCGGCTACCAACACGGCTGAAGAGCAGGTAAAACAAGTGGTTTACACCTTATTTGATGGCATGCGCGCCGGCGACAGCAGCATGATCCGTCCCCTCTTTGCCCAAGGGGTCATATTGGCCAGTTGTTTTGAGCGTGAGGGCAAATCTCAAATGCGAAGTGGCGACATTGAAAACTTCATACGCGCAGTAGGAAGCCCGCATGAGGAAGTATGGGACGAAAAAATATGGGACCTGGAGGTGCGCGTGGACGACAACATGGCCACTGCCTGGATGAAATATGCCTTCTTCAGGGGGGAGCAGTTTAGCCATTGCGGTGTTAACAATTTTGTGTTATTTCACTCTGATACTGGCTGGAAAATCGTTCACCTCATGGATACCCGCCGGCAAAGTCCCTGCCCATTGCCCGATAAATATGCTTATCCCGCAGGTGGATAAGTCGTGTATAAATTTTTTCTGCCTGAAAACCAGTTATTCCCGCGTGGATAACTGGTTTTTGGCTTTTTGCCTCCCAACGCTTTCTGAATTTTTCCCGTACTTTAGGTAAGAACGACATCAGAAGCAGAACTTCAATTTCGCAGTAGCAAGTAGTACAGGATAAGC
Source organism: Bacteroidota bacterium (assembly GCA_003696835.1). Taxonomy (GTDB): domain Bacteria; phylum Bacteroidota; class Bacteroidia; order J057; family J057; genus J057. Next base: position 29,781 of record RFHT01000267.1, on the reverse strand, counting down.
AGGAGCTGAGTACATAAACTGATGCCCCAGGGGCAGGAGCTTTGTATAGAATCAGGCATCTTTGCCTTTTATGTATATCTAAGATTAACGTCAATACAATGAAAAAGCCTTTACGCTCTTTTCCGCTTCCCGGTGGCAGGCACTTTTTTCGCGTGCAAAGCTTCCGGCATCTGTTGCCCCAAATGGGCAAACGAACCCGGTTCATCCTTTTTCTCCTGGTAAGCAGCAACCTGCTCACCCATGCCTGGCTCTCCTGGCTCAACTTCCGCCAGCCTCCCACGCCATCCATGGCCCGCATGTACCTGCTGGATGAAGCCAGCCAGCACATTGCTGATATTAAAACCTTTGAGCAGGAAGTAAAACAGGTAGCCAAGCGGCTGCAAATTCCTCCGGAGTGGCTCATGGCCGTGATGTATGCCGAGTCGAATTTCCGGGCATCGGCCGTCAACTTCAAGGGCAGTGGGGCAGTAGGGTTGATACAGTTCATGCCGGCTACAGCCCGGGAGTTGGGCATTACCACAGCCCTGCTCAGAAACATGGACCCGGTGCACCAACTGCAGTACGTGCACAAATACCTGGCGCAGGTGCGCAGGCGCTATGGCAGCTTTACCTCCCTCACCGACCTCTACCTGGCTGTACTCTATCCCAAAGCCATTGGCCGGGACGCTTGCTACGTACTGTTTGGAAAACCCTCTAAACAGTATCGCCAGAATGCAGGCCTGGATGAGAACCAGGACGGCTACGTAAGCGTGAGCGACATCGAAAAGCGCATGATGCGCATTTTTCCCACGGCTTATGCCATCGGGCTGTAAAACCCCCATGTCCCCTCTGGCTGTATCAGGCCGGGGGGGCACAATCTTTGAGAAATTCCTACCTTTACCTTCAAATCTCAAACAGCCCGATCATGATATTTGAAAGTGTAAACCCTTATGACGGAAGTCTGCTGCAGCGCTACCAGGGGCATGATGCAGCCACCATTGAGCAGGTATTGCAGCGAGCAGCGCAAGCCTTTGAAGCCTGGAGGTTGCAATCCTTTGAGGCACGTGCAGCCTGTTTGCAGCGCGCGGGGCAGCTGCTACTGGCCAATAAAGAAGACTATGCCCGAACCATGACCCTCGAAATGGGAAAGCCCATCCGGGAGGCCAGGGGAGAAATTGAAAAATGTGCTTGGGTATGCCGCTACTATGCCGAAGAGGCAGCAGGCATGCTGGCTGATGAGGTGATCCCCACTGAAGCGGGTGAAAGTTTTGTACGGCATGCCCCCCTGGGACCTGTTCTCGCCATTATGCCCTGGAATTTCCCCTTCTGGCAGGTATTCCGCTTTGCTGCTCCCAACCTTATGGCTGGCAATACAGGGGTACTCAAACATGCACCCAACGTATTTGGCTGTGCCATGCATATACAGCAATTGCTGGAAGAGGCGGGTTTCCCGCCCGGGGTTTTTCAAAATCTCATCATCCATCACGAACAAACCGAAGAAGTAATTGCACATGATGCCATCAAAGCCGTAACCCTCACCGGTAGTGAGCGGGCCGGTGCTGCCGTGGCAGCCCTGGCAGGCAAATATATCAAAAAGAGTGTGCTGGAGCTGGGCGGCAACAATGCCTGCATTGTACTGGCCGATGCCGACCTGGATACTTGTATGGATATTGCCGTAAATGCCAGGATGCAAAACAGCGGACAAAGCTGTATTGCCGCCAAGCGCTTCATCGTTGAAGCGGCTCTATATGATGATTTTGTGCATGCATTTGCCCAAAGGGTCAGCCAACTAAGGTGCGGCAACCCGCTGGAGGAGCAAACCCAGATTGGCCCGCTTGCCAGGCGGGACCTGGCCGAAAACCTCCACCGCCAAATGCAGCAATCCATACAATTGGGAGCCAGGCTGCTGCTGGGAGGCAAGCTGGATGGCTGCTTCTTTGAGCCTGCTGTACTCACAGAAGTACAACCCGGCATGCCGGTCTTTGAGGAAGAAACCTTTGGCCCACTGGCCGCCATTATACACGCACCCGATGCCGGAGCTGCCTACCACTTGGCCCGGAATTCGCGTTTCGGGCTGGGGGTCATGGTACTCACCCAGGATATAGAACGCGCCAAAAAACACATAGACGACATGCCAGATGGTGCTTTTTTTGTCAATGAATTGGTGAAATCAGACCCCCGGCTCCCCTTTGGCGGAACCCACCGATCCGGCTATGGGCGGGAGTTGGCCAGAGACGGCATACTGGAGTTTGTAAACCGCAAGACGGTATATATCCGATAGCTTGCCCCTTCCTGGCAGCAGTTGGTCGATTCATGCGGCATTTCCATTGCTTTTCTTCCTGATAATGTTGAGTTTTGTCTAATAGTCAACCAAACTATAAGCACATGAAGCCCACCACCATATTTCTTTGGTTAACCCTCCTCAGCCCGCTCATGGCTGCCCCCTTTCTGATGGCATTTATGGCGGCAAAACCTGAGCGCCCCAGGGTATTGGTGGCCCAGCTAGACAGCCCCACAAACGAGGGACTGGAAGCCATACGCCAGGCATTTTCGACCCGCAACCCGGGCTATGAACTGGATTATGCCTCAGAGGTCCACCAACTTCAGCCAGCCAGCCAGCCCAGGGTGGTATTTGTGCAAAAGGGAGGAGGAACGGCCAGCCTCTCTACCGGAGAAAGCTCAAAAGTAGCTGTGGGCGATCTGCTACTGCTACAGGCCGGTACAGGTATGCAAACCGATAGCTTGCTGAGCATGCTCATTTTTGTGGTACCAACTGCCTGGCCCGACAGCCTTCCGGCTTTTATTCGCCCCGACTGGGATCCACGTATTACCGACACGCCGGGAGGCTGTGCCACCGAAACCGGCGCCTACAGGCGCATTTTGCTCACCTGGTTGGGCAAAGTGGGGCCCTACCTCTACCATTCGCTCAATGCTCACCGGGTGCGTATCATGGATTCCTTCAGCCATTATCATCCGGAAAAAAACGGCTTTGACGAATTTTACCTGGTGCAAATGGTCATGCCAGGCGCCAAACTCATCACCAGCGAACGGGTGGACCTCATCGAGCATCCGGAAAAAATCAAAAAGAAGCACCTCAAAAACCTGTTGCAGTACACCGAACTTTCCGTGGGCGACCTGGTTTATTTACCCAGAGGCACCATGCACCGGGGAGTTGGCGGGGTACTGGCCCAGGTGATCACCGTACCGGGATTCATTCCTGGATCGGAGATAGGCCTGGACCACCACCTGCGGGCCATCAATGAACGCTTGGGACTCACCGGTGGGGAAGCCCTGCCCTACCACGAAGCGGCTTCTGAGCAGGCAGTGATTAAATAATGTACCATTGAATATAAGAACCATTTAATATGAATTTTTTCAAAACATTTTTGGCCAGCTTCCTGGCTGTAGGAGCGGTGGCATTTCTGACCATCCTCATCCTCCTCATTGTTGTTGGCAATATCATCATAGGAGCTGGTGAACGGGACAAACTTCCCAGTTTACATTCCCACACCATCCTGACTATGGAGCTGAAAGCTGAGATTGTGGAAAATGCCAGTACAGAACCGCTGGATCTGGACCTGAGCGATCTGATGCCTCTTCCCATTCAGCCACCCACCGCTAAAATGGGGTTGTTTCAAATCAATGAGGCCATCAAACACGCTGCCTCCGATGACAAAATTGAGGGGATATACCTCAAGTTGTCTTATCCCATTATGGCAGGCTGGAGCAGCCTGCGCAGCATACGGGAATCTTTGGAAGAATTTAAGCAGAGCGGCAAATTCATTTATGCCTACAACGTAATTTTTACAGAAAAAAATTACTACCTCAGTACAGTGGCCGACAGCATTTTCATGCCCGAAAGTGGCATGATGGAGTTTAATGGACTAAGTGTAAGCCCCATTTTTTACAGCGGATTGTTCAAAAAGCTGGAAGTGGAGCCCCTGGTTTTCCGGGTAGGTACCTTCAAGTCGGCCGTGGAGCCCTACATACAAGAGAAAATGAGCGACTCCAGCCGCCTGCAAACCCAGATTTACCTCAACGATATATGGCAACTTACAGCCAATGATATAGCTACTGCCCGCAAGCTTACTCCAGAGCAGATAAATGAAATTGCCTCCAATTTTATCTTTGGAGAAGCTCCCGAAGCACTGGAAAGGGGCCTCATTGACCAAATAGGGTCCGAGGAAGAAGTAGAAAGAATCATGAGGGCCAAACTCGACCTGCAGGAAGACAGAAAGGTGCCCACCATCCCGCTCAAAAGGTATTTGCGGGTAGCCCAGCAGGCAAAAAAATACCGGGACAAACGCATAGCGGTCATTTTTGCCGACGGGGTGATTCAGATGGGCAAAAGCGGCGACGGCACGGCGGGTGCCGAAACCCTGATAGAGGCCCTTCGCAAGGCCCGTAAAGACCGCAGTGTAAAGGCTGTGGTTCTGCGGGTAAACAGCCCGGGAGGTAATGCCATTGCCTCCGACCTCATCACCCAGGAGGTAGAGCGGGTGGCCAAAGAAAAACCCATTATTGCTTCTATGGGCGACTATGCAGCCTCCGGGGGGTATTACATCTCTGCCAAATGCGATAAAATTTTCGCTCAGGAGAATACCCTTACAGGTTCTATTGGCATCTTTGCCATTCTGTTTAATGCCCAAAACATGCTCGCCCACAAACTGGGTCTTACCATGGACGCAGTAGAAACCCATGAACATGCCGAATTTGGCAACCCCGGCCTGCCCATGACCCCCGAAGAAAAGCGCTTCATGCAAAGAAATGTGGAACGTGGCTACGACAAGTTTCTCACGGTGGTGAAGGAGGGTCGCGATTTTGAAACCAACGAAGAGGTAGATAAAATTGCTCAGGGCAGGGTGTGGTCGGGAAAAAGAGCCCTGGACCTCCGGCTGATCGATCAATATGGCGACCTGGATGACGCCATAGAAGAGGCCGCCCGACTTTCCGGACTGGGGAACGACTTTCAGCTTATTCTGATGCCCCGCCCCCGCTCTGCCTTTGAAGAGCTGATCGAGCAGCTCACCCAGGTTTCGGCTTCCAGCCAGGTTTTTCACGAGGAGCTCAAGGCCATAGAAACCCTCAAGCGACATATTCCCCGCAGCGGCACTTACGCCCTCATGCCTTTTATCACTGATATTCACTGAGATGGAACCCATTGGCGATTTTTTGGTTCAGATTCCCTGGTGGGCTTATGTGCTCATCTTTATTGGACTGGTGATCATACGCGATATTTTTTTCAACCGCCAGCACACCATCCAGCACAACTTTCCCTTTGTGGGGCATTTTCGCTATATGCTGGAGCGCATTGGTCCCGAATTGCGGCAGTACATTGTGGCCAACAACCGCGAAGAGCTGCCCTTTAACCGCAGCCAGCGCTCCTGGATTTATGCCTCTTCCAAAAAGGAAAATAACTACCAGGGTTTTGGCACCGACCAGGATATTCACAGTGCCGGGCATATTTTTGTAAATCCGGCCATGATCCCCTATATGCCTCCTGAGGGCCACCCCAATGCAGAGGACAAGAGCTTTTTACCCTGTGCAAGGGTATTGGGGCTGGCCAGTGGACGCAAGCGCCCGTATCGCCCCCGCTCGGTTATCAATATTTCAGCTATGAGCTATGGCTCCCTCTCGGCCAGGGCTGTGGAGTCGCTCAACAAGGGAGCCCTCAAGGCCGGCTGCTACCACAACACCGGAGAAGGGGGGCTCTCGCCCTACCACCAGCACGGCGCCGATGTAGTGTTCCATTTTGGCACGGGCTATTTTGGCGTCAGAGATGAGGCCGGGAGGTTTTCTATGGAAAAATTGGTAGCGCTGGTGGAAACACATCCCTTTATCAGGGCCATAGAAATCAAACTTTCGCAGGGTGCCAAGCCCGGAAAGGGGGGCGTGCTGCCCGCCCGCAAAATCAGCCGCGAGATTGCCGCCATCCGGGGAGTACCACGCGGACAGGACGTCATTTCTCCGGCACGGCATACTGCCTTCTCCAGCATAGAGGAGCTGATTGAGTTGGTCGAAGCCATAGCAGCCGAAACCGGCCTGCCCGTGGGCATCAAGTCTGCCGTAGGCAAACTGGAGCAATGGGAAAAGCTGGCCCGGCTGATGGCCACCGACGGCCGCGGCCCCGACTTCATCACCATCGACGGAGGAGAGGGAGGCACAGGAGCTGCCCCGCCTGCTTTTGCCGACCATGTGGCCCTGCCCTTTATGTATGCATTTACAGATGTGTATAAAATTTTTGCCCGCTACCAGCTCACCCACCGCACTGCCTTCATTGGCTCAGGCAAACTGGGCTTTCCCGCCAGTGCCCTCATGGCCTTCTCCATGGGCGCCGACCTCATCAATGTGGCCCGTGAGGCCATGATGTCTATCGGTTGTATTCAGGCACAGATATGCCATACCAACCGCTGCCCTTCAGGGGTGGCCACCCAAAACAAATGGTTACAGTCTGGCATTGATGTTGCGCTCAAATCACAGCGGTTTTATCACTATGTGAAAACTTTCCGCAAAGAATTACTTGAAATCACACATGCCTGTGGCTATGAGCATCCCTGTCAAATGACCATGGAAGACATTGACATGGGCATGGGGGACAATCATTTCACTAAAACCCTCAAGGAAACTTACAAGTATGAAAAAATTCCGGTGCCTTTTGAAGGAATGGAAAAACTGAAAAACTGCAATCATTTAGGAAAAATTTTCGTAAATTAAAGTTGACAGAGGGAATTAGGTAAGGATTCTTCAGCCAGGGCCGCTATTAGGCGATGGTATGCGTTACATTGTTTAGAAACCAACGTGATCATGAATCAAGACTGGGTGATTATTCGGTATTATGAGGACAAAAGCTGGGCCGAAGAAGACGCAATCAGGCTTCATGCCATAGGGCTGGAATCCAGAATTGAAGAAATTCCGCCCGAGGAGCGGTTAACCAGTACCAATGGCTGGATTCATCTGCTGGTAAAAGCAGAGGATGCCACCTCAGCAGACGTGTATTTGCAGGCGCAAGAGGAAAAGCTCCAGTCTTTTGTGAAGGGAAATACCCCCGGAGCGAGAAAGATGCTGTTTGGGGGCGTGGCCTGCATGGTGGGCCTGCTCATCGCCATCAGCCCCAATGGGGGGCCTGTTGAGGGCCTGGCCTGGATGACCGTGGGCCTGGGCGCTTTTCAATTTTTGAGGGGAGTTTATCAGCAGCGGGAAGAAGAACAAGAATTGCTGGGTGAAGACCCCGCTAATGAGGAGGATGAAGGTATTGATTTTTAAAAATATTGCCCAACTCCCAGTACAAAGCCTTCCTGCTCACCTCCTAGCAGGCTCCTGCCATAGTCGGCTCGAAGAATGAAATTGTAGGCCCTGGAAAAGTATATCCGCACCCCCAGGCCGTAAAACAAGCTCATATATTCAGGATTGAAAAATTCATTGCCCGGCTTGGGCAGCCGCCAGGTGCCCAAATCCACAAAGCCTACTCCCTGCAGGGCTCCCCAGTTGAAATTTTCGTAAAGGCTGTGCCGGTACTCGGCATTCACCACTACTTCGGCTGTTCCTCTGGCCACCCGGTTGCCGGAACCGCGGATGTTGATGTAGCTGTCCTGCACAAAGGGTACAAAGGGACTGTTGGAATCGGGCGAGAGCCCAAGCCGTAAACGCATGGCCAGGTTTCCCTTCTGCCCTATTCGGTGAAAATACTTACTCACATTGAGCACCTTCCAAAACACCTCATTCACCCCCGGAGTAAACACCCCCTCCAGCTGCGTTTCGTTTGAAAAGCCCTGCAGATAGTGGTAGTAATAGTTGATATTTTTCAGGCTATGGGTAAACTTGACAATGCCTTTATGTAGGGCGGATGTGCCGGGAATTTCCAAGCCCGGGGGCGTTTGGTCTCTGGGCGTAAACTGCTCGTACAAATAGGCGCCTCCAAACTGGATGAAATGTCCGAAACGAAACTCATAGCGGCCCAGTAGCTCTACATTTACATTGTCGTAAAAATAGTTCACCCGCTCAAACCCCTGGCCTGTACTTCCAAAAAATAAAGGCTCAATGGTAGATAAGCTCAAAGCACTTACCGAAAACCCCCAGTTGGTACCCTTCAAATAGGGTTTTTTCAAAAAAAGCTGAACCGTCGATCTGCCGTCGTAGCGGTAAAAGCCCCCCAGTTGGTTGCCCTGGCCCAGCCAGTTGAAGTCGATCAGTCCGGCCTGGAAGTAGGGATTGCCCTTTACTCCGCCAAAGTCCAGAAAGGGAATCAGCGTAATCACCTCCTTGCAGTCAAAATGCAGCTCAAGCTTGCCAGCCTCCGGCTTGAGCCGGGGCTCAACTCGCTCAAATATTTGCAGATTCAGCAGGGCCTGTACATCCTGCTGTACCATCAGCGAATCGTACTCCATACCTGCCCGGCAAGAAATAAAGCGGTACAGATAGGCTACACGGGTCTTTTTCAGGCCATTAAAATAGATGGCAGAAATGGTCTGTGCCTGCAATTGAAACGCAACAATTGCCAGCAACAAGCACGTACATACCCTACATTTATTCATGTGGCTCAATATACAAAATAGTTGCTGCTTTGCCTTTTGATAGTTTCCCTTAACTTTGCAGCAAGTTGTGAGTTAATTATGATTGAAACAAAGCATAACAATATGAATGCCAACGATCTCCTTCTCAGCAAAACCCACCACGATAAACAGCTGTACCGCATTGCAAAGAAAGTTCTGGGCCAGGAGCGCATCACAGAACAGGAGGCCCTGTATCTCTACCAACTTGACGACCTCCCTACCCTGGGCATGCTGGCCAACCACATACGGCAGCGGCTGCACCAAAACCGCACCTATTTCAACCGGAATTTTCACCTTGAGCCTACCAACGTATGCGTTTATAGTTGTGCTTTTTGTTCATATTCGCGCAAAATCAAGAAAAGAGAAGATGGATGGGAGCTGACCATGGAGGAAATGATGGAGGTAGTAAAAAGCTACGACGAGCAGCCCGTTACGGAGGTGCACATTGTTGGCGGCGTATTGCCTCAGTATGATGTGGCATTTTACGAAGCTCTTTTTAGCAAAATCAAAGCCCACCGGCCAGAGCTGCACATCAAAGCCCTTACGCCTGTGGAGTTTCACTATATTTTCAAAAAGGACAAGCTGAGCTACCGGGAGGGACTGATGCGGCTGAAAGCTGCCGGGCTGGATTCCATTCCCGGAGGAGGGGCGGAAATTTTCCACCCTGAAATCAGAGATCAGATTGCTGGTGGGAAATGTAGCGGCGACCAATGGCTGGAATTGCACCAAATTGCCCACGAATTGGGCATCCCCTCCAATGCCACCATGCTATATGGGCATATAGAGCAATACGAACACCGCGTGGACCACATGCGACAGCTGAGGGAGCTGCAGGACAAAACGGGCGGATTTCGCACCTTTATTCCGCTCAAATTCCGCAACAAAAACAATGAACTCTCTCATTTGCCGGAGGTTTCAGTCATAGAAGACCTGAAAAATTATGCGGTAGCCAGGATATATCTGGACAACTTCCCACACTTAAAGGCCTATTGGCCCATGATCGGGCGGGACACGGCCCAACTTTCCCTGGCCTTTGGGGTTAATGACATTGACGGTACCATAGATGACACCACCAAAATATATTCCATGGCGGGCAGCGAGGAGCAAAATCCGGCCATGAGTACCCTGGAACTGGTGGACCTCATCGGCAGGGCAGGCGGGCATGCACTAGAGCGCGACACCCTTTACGAGGTGTTGCACGATTATGGAGCTCAGAAGGCCGCTGTTTCTTAGAGCGAATTAATAAAACCGGAGCATACATGTTGAGCTTGTACATTTTCAGGCATGGGGAGACCGACCACAACCTAAATGGAATTGTTCAGGGAGGGGGCGTGGATACGTCCTTGAACGAAACCGGCCACAAGCAGGCCAGGCAGTTGTATGAGGCATATTCGGACGTCAAATTTTCGGCCCTCTACTGCAGCACCCTGCAGCGCAGCAGGCAAAGTATGGAACCCTGGATTCAGGCCGGCTATAGCTGTACTGCCACCCCGGCACTGAATGAATTGAGCTGGGGCATACAGGAGGGGAGAAAACCCACGGAGTCGGGCAAAGCCTCCTACCGGCAGGTGATCAGTAGCTGGCAAAAGGGAGAACTGGAAGCTAAAATTGAAGGAGGAGAATCTCCCCTGGAAGGCTGGGCGCGCGCAGAGAAGTTTTTTTCTGGCCTGTACCGGCAACACGGCAGCACCAAACTGCTGCTTTGTTCGCACGGCAGGCAGATGCGCATTGTGCTGAGTATGCTGCTCGGATATGGCCTCACCTACATGGAACTTTTCTCCAGCCACAATACGGGCATGTCCATTGTGCATGTGTACAAAAGCGGGCGGGCATTTGCCGAACTACTCAATGATACCACACATTTGAACTAACTCATTCATTATGCTGCACATTGCGTTGGTCTCCTATATCAATACCCGCCCATTTATGGATGGTTTTGAGCATGCCTTTGGCCCGGAGGAGGTAAGCCTGCATTTACTGCCACCGGCCCAATGTGCCGTGCACCTGGCCCAAAAGCAATCCCAGCTGGCACTCATTCCCGTAGGGGCCATACCGGATTTTGAGCAAATTGAACTCATGCCCGACTACTGCATTGGGGCCAATGGACCGGTGGAGTCGGTCTATATCTTATCCCAGTGTCCCATAGAAGAGGTCAATACCCTCATCCTGGACCGTCACTCTCGTAGCTCCAACGGCCTGGCACGCATACTGTTGCACCATTACTGGAAGAGAGAGGTGAACTTTGTGTACCCCAGCGACAAACATTTTCACCTCATCAAAGAAAAAACTGCCGGAGTTGTGATCGGGGACAAAGCCATCAAGATCAGACATGCATACCGCTACCACTACGACCTGGCCTGGCACTGGAAAATGCTTACAGGGCTGCCCTTTGTGTTTGCCGTATGGGGCTGTCATCCCTCCGGGTTGAGTGAAGCAGAATTGGGGCGCTTAAACCGGGCTATGCAATGGGGAATCGGACAGGCAGGAAAAAGTGCTGAAAAATGGGCAGACTATTTCCGCATTCCCCGGCCTTTTGCAAAAAAGTACCTGGAACAGTGCATCGATTTTCACTTTGACGCTCCCAAACACCAGGCGCTTAGCCTGTATCTCAGGGCGTTGAAGGAATTGCCTCAGCTTGTCATGTCCTGAGAAGAGATAAAAATGAGGCAGGCGGCTTTGTCGCCTGCCAGGAAAGTTCTCTTTGCCATTTGTTCCCTCAGATGCCTTAGCCAGTCAGCACCATTTCATGAGCCTGATCGTAAAATGAGCGCAGGTTGCTCCAGTCGAAATGCGAAGCTGCACTTTCCACATCGTAGCGCTGCTGTATGCGGAAGCGGCGGCTGGATTGTACAAACTTAAAGAGGTAATCGGTGAGTTGGTTTGCGGCCAGGTCCATGCTGGCCCGGCTCCTGTTTACGATATACACCCCGCTGTCTTCAGGGTTAATGAAATCAGGGCTGTTGAGCACGTAGTCTCCAAAGCCCGAAAGGTCGCTGGTAACGGCCGGCACCCCACTGGCCAGACATTCCAGGGGGGTGTAGCCCCAGGGTTCATAATAGCTGGGAAAAATACCCAGGTGGCAACCCCGCACAAAATCGCCATATTCCATGGCAAAAATGGGGTTGGTGATGGAGAGAAAGTCGGGATGATAGACAATTTTCACCCTGTCATCGTGGTGGTTGATGAGGTTGGAGCTTCTGAGAAAATTGAGGATGTCATCATTGGCATCGTCATAGAGGTTATGGGTAATCACGCTGGGCAGGCGGTGGGTTTTCCATCTCTGCAAATTTCGCCTGAGCCTCACCTGCCAGTATTCATCCACATAGTCGTTGAGCAGGGGCAACTTCATTTCCGGGTTGGTAGCGGCAGCATAAAAGAGGCGCTCGCCCACCTGCCGCTGAATGGCCTCGCAGGTTTGGCGGATTTTTTCCATTTGGGTCCGACTTTGCAGCACGTCGGGGTTTACGCTCTGGTAGGGCCGTTTGGTGATAAAAAACATCACCACAGTTGTATCTATGCCAGCCTGTTTCATGCGCCAGTTGAGGCGGGCCAGCGCCTCCAGGGTAAGGTCAAAGCCTTTGTTGCGGTATTCATACCTGCCCGATGTAAAAAAGTACAGGGTATTGTCCAGGTCAAAGGCATAAGACTGAAAAAAATGTCCCATCACAAATTGATGGATTTCCTCTTTAGCCCGCTGGTGTACGTTTTGTAGTTCGTGGGAAACTGAAAACTTTTGAATGTTGAGGCCATTGGGCACGATCACTTCGGGTTTTCTGCCAATGAGGTATTCGCACTCCCGGGCTGTAACCTTACTCACTGTGGTGAGCACATGTGCGCCATGCGATGCTGCCCGCTCAATGTGTATCTGGGTTTCAATATTGAAATTTCTGGCCTCAGTCAGCCAGTCGAAAAAAGGCAGGTGAGCATAAAACTCGGGGTCGTTCATGGCCAGGTAGCGGCCCAGCAGGGTAGCATGGGTGGTAAACACCGTCCTGATGGGGAGTTCCAGGCGTCTGATTCCCGGTATGGCCGTACCGGCCATCCATTCGTGCATGTGAGCTATAAGGGGGCGGTCGCCTTTTATCCCTGCCTCACTCAGCACCGAAAGGTAAGTTTGTACCAAATGCCCAAAGGCCACCACCTGGTTGATGAGGTCGTCATCACCCGGTGTGCTGATGCCGTGATGTTCCCACAGCAGGTATTTGATCTCGCCCAGTTTGTGATACACGCTGTAGGGGTTGAACAAGACCGTAAAGGGCTTGCCCGCTGTAATCCAGCGGCCGTATTTCACCTCATACCCCATTTCCCGCATTTTCAGTACAGCCTGGCCAAAGGGGTTGTCATAATCCTCGGAGTGCTCAAAAATTGCCTCTACATCCGGGTGTATGTACGGGCCAATACAGCAATATCGGTCGCCCCATTTTTCTTTCATACTGGGTATTTTGGAGCGAATAACGGTATAAATGCCTCCCAACTGGTTGCACACTTCGTAGGCAATCTCGGTGAGTAAAGGCTGGGCCGAGGTGGCTATCTGGGCAGAGTTGATCGTATCAGGCTTGCTTGTTTGGGTACTCATACATCAGGACTTAGGGTAGTGGATTCTGGCTTGTTTTCGTTAAGGTTCAAGAAATTAAAAAATTATTGGAAAGTCTTATCCATTTTGTGGGTATTTTTTTGCTTTTTTCCGCTTTTCGCAGCGAGCTGGGCCTGGGGTTGATGCATTTCAACACCAATGCCGTGCGGTTGGTACAATAAATACTGAGCCGGTCGAGCTCATCGGTTTCATACTGTATGGATTCATCTATGCGGTCATGTCCCCCAAATTGGGGAGCATCGGAATTCAGCACAATCTGATAAGTACCTGCCTGCGGGGCATAAAAGCGGTAGTCGGGAATAGCGCGCGTAGGGTGAAAGTTGAATACAAATACCAGGCGGTTTCGTTCGAAGATGATGACCTGGTTTTGCTCATCCATATTCAGCTGCCGGGCAGGCATGGAAGCGAGCAGGTTATGCGATTTGGCCAGGTCCAGCATGGCCTGGTCAAAAGCCTGCAAAAATTTATACTTGAGGTCTTCCCGCTCTGCCAACGACCATTGTCTGCGGGCATATTTGTAGCTCCAGTTGTTGCCCTCGCGGGGGAAGTCAATCCATTCGGGGTGTCCAAACTCATTACCCATAAAGTTGAGGTAGCCCTCGCCCCCCAGCGAAAGGGTTAAGAACCGGATGAGCTTGTGAAGGGCAATGCCCCTGTCAATGACCGGATGGGGGTCGTCCACCTGCATGTGCCAGTACATTTCCTTGTCCATTAGCCAGAAAGCGATGGTCTTATCCCCCACCAGGGCCTGGTCATGTGATTCGGCATAGGCGATGGTTTTCTCCTTGTACCGCCTGTTGGTCATCACATTCCACCTTTCGTGTATATTCCAGTCTTCATCACGGCTGTGTTTGAGCAATTTGATCCAGTAATCGGGTATGCCCATGCCCAGGCGGTAGTCAAAGCCCAGGCCGCCCTCCTCTACTTTGCGGCAGGTACCCGGCATGCCACTCATGTCTTCGGCTATGCTGATGGCAGCGGGCTTAATGCGATGAATCACCTCGTTGGCCAGCTGCAGGTAGGTAATGGCATCCCAATCAACGCCCTCTTTGAAGTATTTGTCGTAATGGTCAAAGGTTATATGGTCGCCATGGTGGAAATACAGCATGGAGGTGACGCCGTCAAAGCGGAAGCCGTCGAAGTGAAATTCCTCCATCCAGTAGGCCAGGTTAGAGAGCAAAAACTGCTGCACCTCCCACTTTCCATAGTTGAACAGTTTGGAATCCCAGGCGGCATGATACCCTCTGCCCCCTTCGTGGAAATACTGATTTCCGGAGCCATCAAAATCATTCAGGCCCTCGGCAAAGTTTTTGACGGCATGCGAATGCACCACATCCATAATGACGGCTATGCCCATCTGGTGAGCGGTATCTATGAGGTATTTGAGGTCTTCGGGCGTGCCAAAGCGGGAAGTGGGAGCAAAGAAGTTAGAGACGTGGTACCCAAAAGAGCCGTAATAGGGGTGCTCGTGAATGGCCATCAACTGTATGCAGTTGTATCCCAGCCTGGCTATGCGCGGGAGCACATTGTCGGCAAACTCCCGGTAAGTACCTACGCCTTCTTTCTCCTGGGCCATCCCCACATGGCTCTCATAGATAAAAGGAATTTGGATACGGGCAGGATCAAACCCCTGATCCTGCCATTGATAGGGATCGGGCGGCATCCATAGCTGTCCGGCAAAGTCCAGGGTTTCGGGGTTTTGCACCACCCGCCTGATATAGGCGGGAATGCGATCATGGGCCCCATTATCAGCTACCACATGCACCTTGAGCAGGCTGCCGTGCACAAAGCGTTCAGCATATTGTTCTTCGGACAAGAATATCTCCCAAATACCCGCTTCATTTCTTGCCAGAGGATGGCTGCTCCGGTTCCATTGGTTGAAGTCGCCAGTCAAAAACAAGGCCTTCGCCGCCGGTGCCCATTCCCGGTACCACCAGCCTTTTTGCTGCGGGTCGTAGTTAATGCCGAAATATTGGTAGGCATGGGCAAAATCCAGTAGCGTTCCATGAGCGCGTTCAATTTCAGCCAGCCGCTTTTGAAAGCGCTGTATCCGTCCTGCTATTTCCTCTTCATAGGGCTCCAGCCAGGGGTCGTCAGCTATGAGGGCGATGGGGTGTTTGGATTGGGTTTTGCTCATACTGGCATTCCTTTTCTGATTTTGGCGCAAAAATAGCAAAAGAAAATCCATGCTCAGCAAAAAATGTCATTTAGCTGCTGAAGGATCGCATTGCCTGAGGGCAGCCTTTACTTCTGCCAGGCTCATTGCCTGCATTTCATTGCCCCAGCTGTTTTGAATATAGCGGATAATATTATAGACCTGTGCCTCGCTCAACTGGAGGTTGGGCGGCATGGGATGGTCAAACTCGCGCCCATTTACCACAATTTTTCCTTTCAGGCCGTATTTGATGATACAGGGAAGCTCCTGCCGTTGGGTTTGAAGGTAATCGGCCCCAGCCAGCGGAGGCACCAGCCCCCTCACGCCTTTTCCATCTTCCTGGTGGCAATTCATACAATGCAAATTATACAAATTTTGCCCCACTTCTCCTCCTCCGCTCCCTCCCTGCAGCAGCGCCCGCAGCAACAAAAACAACCCCAATATGGCCAATGGCCATACGAAATACAGGCTCGTTTTGACATGCTTATTGGGCGCTTTGGTCTTCATGGAGCAATACTTGTATATCGGCCATTAACTGATCCACTTCCGCAGGGTCCACCCCATTGTAATACCCCCTGATGCGTCGCTGTGTATCCACCAGGTAAAAAGCCCCACTGTGGATAAAGCCACCCGGCTCATTGGGATCCTCTGCCGCATTCTCGAAATAGCTTTTGGCTATGCTGTATATTTCCGTCTTGTCTCCGGTAACCAGATGCCAGCGGGAGGCAGATATTTCCAGCTTTTCAGCATAGGCCTTCAGCACTGGCACCTGGTCGTATTCAGGATCAATGGAATGTGAAAGAAAGGCCACCCGGGGCTCATCTTTGAAGTGCTCATAGAGGCGTAGCATCTGGGCTTTCATGCGGGGGCAAATGGTGGGACAGGAGGTAAAGAAAAAATCAGCTACATATACCTTACCTTCAAAGGTAGCCGGCGTCACCAGCATGCTGTCCTGATCCATAAAGGCAAAGTCTGGTATCGTATGGTAGAGGGTATCACCCTGCTCATTCAGGTCCTTGAATCCCAGTACGGGAAGCTGCGTTTTTATTTTTACTTGCCTTTGTTCCTTTGTCTGGCAGGCCAGCATGCCCAGTACCAGGCTCAAAATTGCTAATACAAAATGTTTATTCATGGTCTTGATTGCTGTCTTGCAAAAATTGTTGTGCAGCTGCTATGCTTTCATCCATCGCTTTTTTCACTTCCCTGATCCGCTTCTCCTCCTGCTTGAGGTAGGCAATACCTTCCTGTTCGGCTTTCTCATTCCATTTGGTGTCAAAGTTATGCATCCAGTCCATCATCATGTCATCGGCCTGCTCAAGCTTCGACTGCAATTGGCCAATGGTTTTAAACACCTCTTGGCCAGCTTCCACTTCCCCATCCAGCACTTTGGCCGAGTAATCGGAAAGTTGCTTTTTCAGCAGCTGAATTTCACCCATTTGTGCCATGGCCTCATCGTGAATGTGCATGACTGTTTTAAACAACTCCTCCCCATTTTCTTTGTTGGCTGAAGAGGTACACCCATGTAGCAGGATGAAGGCCAATACCGGAATTAAATATTTCATGTTTCATGTGTTAATAGAAAATCAGGCTGCAAAACTACCGTTTTCTACCCTAAATTACTCATTTTCCTCTGCCAAAACTGGTTTTAGTACTTCCAGCCTGCCGTCTGTTGGGGGTGGGGTAAGTTGCAGGATGTGAGCAATGAGGGGGTAGAGGTGAATATTTTCAAAGGCAGGTACCAGCATGCCTTTTTTAAATGCAGGGCCCTTGGCGTAGAAAATCGTATGCATATCCTCCACCTCATGAGGGTCATATCCGTGTTCGCCTTTGCTTCTGGGAAATATACCGGGCCGGTCGGTAATGATGTAAGGCGGGTGAGCAATGAGCAGCAGATCGCCTATGCGATTGCTGGCCCGAAAGTGCAAATAGTCGGGTATATCTTCTTTTTTGTACACATCAAAACGATCTGCCAGCGGCAGAAGCTGATGGTATGCAGTTTCAATTTTCTGCTGGTCCTGTGCATACAGCATGTACATAGCCCCGTTGGGCGCAGGCTGAAAATCGTCCAGCTTTATCATTTCATTCAGCCGTATGGGGTGTTTCTGATCCACCAGGGTCATGCCGTGGTCTGAGGTCACAATGAGATTTACCGGCAGGTCGAGGGCCTGCAGTTTTTGATCCAGATCAGCAATCAGGCGGTCCATGCGTTCCAGCGCTTCGGCAAGCTCTGGCGAACCCGGGCCGAAATCGTGTCCTTTGCTGTCGATGTCGGAAAAATACAGGGTAATCAGGTGTGGCCGCTGGCTTTCCTCCATCTTCAGCCAGTCAATCACCTGATCCACACGGGTTTCGTTGGGAATGCTTTGATCATACCTGTAATAATAGGTAGGGCGCACACCTTGTACATCGGCCTCAGATCCCACCCAGAAAAAACTGGCTGCCAGCATGCCCTGCTGCTCGGCAAGTACCCATAAAGGCGTACCCCCGTACCAGCTGCCGTCCTCCACCTTTTCGCGATCCCGTATGCGGTAGGTCTGTCCTTTTTCTGGGTCATAAAAGGTATTGGCCACGATGCCGTGATGCTCCGGGTACAAGCCCGTCGCGATGGTGTAATGGTTGGGAAAGGTTTTGGAAGGAAAGGCGGGGACCATGGCCGTGGCAGCTACGCCTTCGGCTGCTATCTGTTTAAAATGCTTCAGCTCATGCTGCTGCACATAATCATGCCGGAATCCATCAATAGATACCAGCACCACGTAGGGTTTGCCCAGGCTTTCCTGCTGGTTGGTGCGCTGAGCAGCCTGGCGTACGCTGGGCTTGCAGGCCAGCAACAACATCAGACAACCCAATAACACACGGATGGACTTGCAGACATGGGGGTAAGGGAGTGAGGGCATAAGCGGTGAGTTTGGTTAAATAAACACTGGGGCTGCAAAGAAGTTTTTTTACAGGCAAAAATCAAATTTCCCCCAACCGAAACAGCGGGGGAAATTATTGTATGTATCCAAGTTGGCGACAGGCGCCGCCCGGGCATGCATCATCTGTCCAGCCCCAATATGCGGCGGTTGGCTGCATCGTCGGTACCGGCATCGGCAAAATCATCAAAGGCTTTTTCGGTAACCCGTATGATGTGGTCGGCAATGAACCTGGCTCCTTCGCGGGCACCGTCTTCGGGATGTTTGAGGCAGCACTCCCATTCCATGACGGCCCAGCCATCAAAGTCGTATTGGGTGAGCTTGCTAAATACCGACTTGAAGTCCACCTGTCCGTCGCCCAGGGAACGGAACCTGCCGGGGCGCTCCACCCAGCCCTGGTATCCGCCATAGACGCCCGACCTGCCGGTAGGGTTGAACTCGGCATCTTTTACGTGAAACATCTTGAGGTGCTCGTGGTAAATGTCGATATGGGCCAGGTGGTCGAGCTGCTGCAGAATGTAATGACTGGGGTCGTATAGCATGTGTACACGCGGGTGGTTGCCCGTAGCTTCGAGAAAGCGCTCAAAAGTAACCCCGTCGTGCAGGTCTTCGCCCGGGTGAATTTCATAACACACATCCACACCAGCTTCGTCAAAGGCATTGAGGATGGGCAGCCAGCGTTTGGCCAGCTCGGCAAAGCCCGTTTCCACCAGGCCGGCAGGGCGCTGCGGCAAGGGATACACAAAAGGCCAGAGCAGAGCTCCCGAAAAAGTGGCGTGGGCCTTCAGGCCGAAGTTCTGACTGGCTTTGGCAGCGTATAGCAGTTGCTGAACAGCCCATTCAGTGCGTGCCTTGGGGTTGCGGTGTACCTCCGGTGGGGCAAAACCATCAAACATTTCGTCGTAAGCGGGATGCACGGCCACCAGCTGCCCCTGCAGGTGAGTGGACAACTCCGTGATTTCCAGGCCGGCATCGCGCACGATACCCTGAATTTCGTCGGCGTAGGTTTTGCTTTCAGCTGCCTTTTGCAGGTCCATCAGGCGGCCGTCCCAGGAGGGAATTTGCACTCCCCTAAAACCGAGGCCAGCAGCCCATTCACAAATACTTTTCAAGGAATTAAAGGGAGCCTCATCTCCCATAAACTGAGCCAGAAATATGGCAGGGCCTTTTATTGTTTTCATGTGTATGGGTTGATTATATGGTGAATTTTATCCACTTCTGATCACTTTTACCGGAAGCTATTACGTTTTCGATAAACGCCATTCCCCTTACACCGTCTTCCACGGTGGGGAAGTCCATATCAATTTCGCTGGGTTGCTCTCCGGCCAGGCGCTTGCGCAGGGCCCTGGCAAAGTTGCGGTAGATATTGGCAAAAGCCTCCAGGTAGCCTTCGGGGTGGCCCGAAGGCAGGCGGGTATGCGCCTGGGCACTTTCGCAGAGGTTGCCCACCGAGGTTCTCATCACTTCCATGGATTTGTCCAGCCATTTCACAATCAGGGAATTGGGCTCCATCTGATGCCATTCCAGTCCTCCTTTTTCGCCATACACCCGTATGTTGAGGTTGTTTTCTTCCCCTGCTGAAATTTGGCTGGCATGTAGCACTCCTCTTGCACCATTGTTGAAGCGCAGCAACACATTGCCGTCATCATCCAGCAACCTGCCTGGTACCAGCGTAGAAATGTCGGCACACATTTCCTCAATTTGTAAACCCGTAATGTATTCGGCCAGGTTTTCGGCATGGGTGCCTATATCGCCCATGGCGCCGGCTATGCCAGAACGCTTGGGGTCGGTACGCCAGGCTGCCTGCTTCTGGTTGCTGTCTTCCAGTTTGGTAGAAAGCCAGCCCTGGGGGTACTCCACCACCACCTTGCGAATATTGCCCAACTGGCCGTTTTGCACCATGCAGCGGGCCTGCTTGACCATGGGGTAGCCCGTGTAGTTGTGGGTGAGGGCAAAGAGCAAACCCGTTTGGTTCACGATATCGCGAAGCGCTTTGGCTTCCTCCAGCGAGAAGGCAAGCGGTTTGTCGCACACCACGTGGAAGCCATTTTCAAGGGCAAGTTTGGCAGGAGGGAAGTGCATGTGGTTGGGTGTCACGATGGAAATAAAGTCCATGCGTTCGCCTTCGGGCAATTCCTTTTCCCTGAGGATCATCTCTTCGTAGGTGCCATATACGCGGTTCTCCGGCAAAAAGAGGGCAGCCCCCGATCTTTTTGATTTTTCCGGATTGCTGCTGAATGCACCACACACGAGTTCAATTTCGCCATCAAGGGCAGCAGCCATACGGTGAACAGCGCCAATAAAAGCACCTTCTCCGCCGCCTACCATGCCCATTCGCATTTTTCTGTTCATAATGGATTGGTTTGGAGGAATAACTGATGATTGCTTATTGTCAAACAGACTATTAGGGAGTTCGAAGTTATAAAAAATTCTGATTTTTTTTCAAAGATACCCCCTCTCCTACAGGCTATCAAAATAGCGTAGCAGCTGAAGCAATTGTTCCTCACTTCGGAGGTCCAGCTCGTTTTCACGCAGGTAGGCCCGCAGGGCCTCGGCCTGGGTGTTCAGCCTTTTGAGCACGGATGCTTTGTTGAGTTTTACCTCCTCTGGAGGGCTTTGCTGCCTTTGGAGGTAATAACGGGCTTTGTCGGCGAATGCATCCGGGTATTGGGTTCCCTGTAACTCTCTGGTTTGTACAATCACCTTGCGGTAGTATTTCAGCAGGCGGGTGGGGCCAGCGTAGAGCAACTCACAAAAGGTAGCGTTTTTTCCTTCCAGGCTGGTTTTCACAAAATTAAATACCTCTTCCTCATGATACAAATTAAAAGAATGAATAAAGTCCTTGTGCAGGGAAACCAGGCCTTTTTCTCCCTGAAACAGGATCAGGTCATGATAGACATCCAGCTTGAGGTCCACCCCTTCGTGCACAAAGCCACTTTCCAGCCTGAGGTCGCCCGGCAACCATTGTTCAAAGAGGTAGGGGGAGCCGCTCACGGTTCCAAAACGATAGGAAGAAGGCGGTATGGGGGTGCCAATTGCGTACAGGCTGGACTCCGCAGCCTGGAGTTTTTGCTGGTAGGTGCTTTCCGCCTGCGTTTGGGCAATTAATTGCCCTGGCCATATCGCCCAGAGAAAGAACAGCAGACCCAAAAGGGGGTTAAATGCAACAATTTTCATGATATTTTTTGACTAAAATTATGAAGGAAAACTTCCATTTGATATGAACAGAATGCAGATTTCGGCATAGATTACGATATTTTTCTATTTTTGCTGGCAAAAATTAAGTGCCTTGATTACAAAACCCAACCATCACTTGCAGAATATCCCTCCACTGGACGACGAGCGGGTGGATGAACGACCCCTGCTCACGCTCGACTGTGTAATTCTGGGATTCAGAGCTGCCCAACTACAGGTTTTGCTGGTCAAGTGGGATGCCGAAGGAGAAGAAGCAGAACGCTGGGCCCTGCCCGGTGGATATGTAAAAAAAGGTATAGACCTGGATGCCTCGGCCAATATCGTGCTGGAAAACCTCACAGGGGTATCCAACCTCTACATGGAACAACTCCATGCCTTTGGGGCAGCCAACCGGGTGCTTAGCCACCGGGCCATTACCATTGCCTATTATGCCCTCATTAGCCCGGAGCAGTACCACCTCAGGCCCGGAGTAAAAGGCCGCGATGTGAAGTGGTTTAATGTGGACGAACTTCCGGAGCTGATTTATGATCACCATGAAATCATCCAGGCCGGTCTGAAACGACTCCGAAAAAAAGTAAGGGAGGAACCCATAGGTTTTGAGCTGTTGCCTGAAAAGTTTACCCTCACCCAAATACAGGTGTTGTACGAAACCATACTCGGCCGGGAACTCGACAAGCGAAACTTTCGAAAAAAACTGCTGAAGATGAACCTTCTCACCAGGCTGGACGAAATACAGCAGGGAGTGGCACACCGCGCCGCCCGCCTTTATAGTTTCGACAAGGACAACTATTCACGACTGAAAAAAGAAGGTTTTAATTTTGATTTATAAGCTTGCTGTCTTTTTATTTTTTTCGTATATTCTCCCTTTCATTCTGTACCCTTTTTTACGTTCAACAAACCGCTTTAAAGATGCAAGCCCCTAAGTTATCTTTAAGCCCCTCACAGTGGGCTCCTATTGACACCCTCATAGACCCCGAAAGCCTGAGCGAGGCCAGAAAGCAGCTGTACAGAGGCGTGCAGCTCGTTTCGGCATTCAGCAGGGCCATTCTGCCCGAAGAGGAGGATGACAGCCATGCATTCTTGTATTGGGAGGCCGGGCAGCAACAGCTCATCAGCAGGCCCATAGGGTACAACCAGCCCCACCACATTGGGCTTCACCTTCCCAGTTTTGAACTCAGAAGCTTCAACAGAAAAGGTGAAGTGATCAACCGCCTGGCCCTGCAGGGCACCAAAAAAGCTGAAGCCCTGGCCTGGCTGTCCAATGAAACCCGTTGCCCCCTGAAGAAACTTCAGCTGCCCTATGACATGCCCTACATTCCTCTGGCAGCCGAAGACAGCTACCAATTGCCCGAGCCCCACTGCATGGAGTTTTTCTGCGCTGCTTTCAACAACGGCAGCCTCATTCTGGGGCCCCTGGCCGTAGAGTTTCCCGATACAGAAATTCCCGGCTGCAAACCCGAAACCCTCGACTACCTGTGTGTAATGACCACTCAGGTAAATATTGAAACCCGCGATTTTCACCAATTGCACCTGGGACTTTCACTGGGAGATGCCGACTATCCCCTGCCCTACTTTTTTGTCTCCATGTGGCCGGAACCCGACACCTCTACCCTGCCCTATCTCGAAGGGCCCGGACAATGGGTTACCTTTCCCTGGGTAGGCCTGATGTTGCAGGCCGAAACCCTTGCCCAGTATCCGCCTGCCCATCAGCAGCAAGTAGCCGAAAGCTTTATCATGAAGGGCATCGACTGTTGTCAGGAGGTCATGGCTGGCTAAACAGGCAATCAGCTCAAAAATGAAATGAGTACCCCGGCAGCAACTGCCGAACCGATTACCCCAGAAATATTGCTGGCCATGCAATATTGCAGGATGTGATTGCTGCGGTCGTGCCGCAGAGCCAGCTCGTTGGCTACACGCGAGGCCATGGGCACTGCACTCAGACCAGTTGCCCCCACGAGGGGGTTGATCTTTTTCTGGGCAAAGAGGTTGTAGATTTTTACTGCCAGAATACCTCCGGCTATGGATATAGCAAATGCCACAAACCCTCCCAGGACGATCATCAGGGTTTTGGGGTTGACAAATGCATCTGCCGTCATGGTAGCTCCTACCGTGAGGCCCAAAAAAATGGTAGCCACGTTTAAAATAGGACCTGAAGCAGCCCTGTGGAGCCTTTCGGTCATACTGCCCGCTTCCTTGATGAGGTTGCCAAAAAGCAACATGCCCACCAGAGGTACAGAAGAAGGCACCATGAGTGCCACCAGCATGCCCAGTAAGACGGGAAATAAGAGCTTCACCTTTCGCGGATTTTTCAGGGGCAATTTCGGCGGGTAACGCTCATCCATTTTTTTCATGTTAATGGCCAGTTCTCCTTTGTTCATGGTAAACTTTACCACAAAGGGAATGATCACCGGCACCAGGGCCATGTAGGAATAGGCCGCTATGGCAATAGGCCCCAATAGGTGAGGAGCAAGCAAAATGGTGGTGTAAATTGCGGTAGGCCCATCGGCACCCCCAATAATGCCCAGGGCAGCGGCCTCCTGCATGCTAAATCCGGCAAAAAGTGCCCCAAATAATACGGCGAAAATGCCAATTTGAGCCGCAGCCCCAAAAAATGCCAGGCGCAAATTTCGCAGCATGGGGCCAAAATCGGTCAGGGCTCCCACTCCCATAAAAATAATGGGGGGCAAAAAACCCGTCTTGATCAACGCATAGTACAAAAAACTCAGTATGCCCCCTTTTTTGGCAATGGTGAGCAAAGAAGTACCTGCCATCACAGCCTCTTTGGCTGCAGGCTCCATGTTTTCTGCCATTTCCAGGGCAGCCTCATAGCTGATTCGGCCCTCGGCATCCGGCGCAGCCTGTTCCAGTTGTCCACCAGGCAAGTATGAACCGACCATTCCCCGGAAATGCTCATCTGCCAGGAGCTTTGCCACCAGTTCATCTTCAGATATCACCCCCATGTTTCCTCCGGGAAAATTGGCCAGCAATACCCCAAAGGCAATAGGCACCAGCAACAGCGGCTCAAATTTTTTGTGAATACCCAGGTATAACAACAAACAGGCCATGCCCAGCATCAGCAGTATGGTTGGATGCCGGCCGAGTTCCTGCAGAGCCGTCATCTCATATATACTTTCAATCAGCTTCATGCTTTTACTTTTATGAGTACATCGTCCTCCTGCACCGGCTCATCCTCCTGAAAGCAGATCTCTACTACTTCTCCTTCCACATCAGAAAAAATCGCATTGACCACCTTCATGGATTCTATATAGCCCACCGTATCGCCTTTCTTTATCTGATCGCCCACCTTCAGGGGTTTTTCGCCCGGCTCCCTGGTCAGATAAAATTTTCCCTCCAGAGGAGCCAGAATATGTTGTAGGCCCGCATGGCCGTTGTCTCTGTGTTCTGGCTGGTGTTGCTGGCTTTGTGCCGGCCTGTCTTCTTGCAGGGGATCTTCTCCTTCGTAGGAAAGCGCCACCTCAAACTGTTCGCCGTTGACACTTACCTTTAGCTTTTTGGGCATGGGAAGTGAAGCATGACCCGGAGGGGCCGGTGTAGGCTGCGGGTTGCTGTTCCTGAGCTTTCGCCTGGCCAGGTCTTCTTCAAATGCTTTGGCTGCCTTGCCCGATTTGTAAGCCCGAAACTGCTGAGGATGCATGGCAAGCTCCATCAGGTCTTCCTCATCTTGCCCACTATCCCAGCCTTTCTCGTGCATTTCTTCCTGAAATACCTCCAGGCTGTCGGGGTATAAGTCCTGGGGATTGCCCGTGTAGAACTTCCGCCCCTGCTTGATGGCCAGTTCCTTCAGTTCTTCGGCTATGGGGGCGGGCAAACGCCCGGATTTCCCCAACAACATGTCCCAGGTGTTGTTGTCAATCATGCTCCAACGCTCCCGTCCCTTTTCCATTTGCATCACGTTCATCAGGGCCACATTTTTTACGTACTGGCTGTAGGGCGTCACCAGAGGCGGGTAGCCCATCTTGGGCCAGATGTATTCCACTTCCTGAAACAGCTTGATGAGCAGTTCATCCTGGCTGAGGGGGGATTTCCCTCTTTTTTCAAGCCATTTGTTAAGGCTGGCCAGGTTGTTTTCCAGGTCGGCCATGAGGCTGCCCATCATGCCGCCGGGCAGGCCGGGTCCTATGAGCAGGGAATTCATGTAGCGGTTGCGGGGGTTGATGTAGTAGCCCAGAAAATCATCTATAAATTCCTGCGTAAGACTGCGCACCTTCATATAGGCTTTCATGTTGATAGCAGGCAGCTCAAAGCCTGCATCCTTCAGCATGGCATGAATGGTGAGCAAGTCGGCATGGCCCGTGCCCCATGAAAGGGGCTCCATGCCCACATCAATGATATCGGCTCCCGCGCGCGCGGCTTCCAGAGAGGAGGCCACCGAAAAACCCGGGGCGGAATGCCCATGGTACTGAATCAGTATCTCGGGATATTGTTCCTTAATACCCCGAATCATTTTACCCAATGAAACCGGCCTGCCAATACCCGCCATGTCTTTGATACAGATTTCTTCAGCTCCCATCCCGATGAGTTCCCTGGCCAGCTCAATGTAATAAGGCACCGTATGCACAGCAGAATGCGTAATGCACAAGGCAGCCTGGGCAACCATGCCTGCCTCTTTGGCAAAGCGAATGGAGTGCGCCAGATTCCGGGGGTCGTTCAGCCCGTCAAATGAACGGGCAATATCAGTGCCTTGCTTCTTTTTGACCTGAAACATCAGACGCCGGATGTCGGCCGGTACCGGACTCATTCTGATGCCATTGAGGCCACGCTCCAGCATCTGCGTTTGAATTCCTGCCTGACGGAAGGGGCGGGTCCATGCCCTGACCGATTTATTGGGGTTTTGCCCAAACAGCAGGTTGATTTGTTCAAAGCCCCCTCCGTTTGTTTCCACCCGGGCAAAACACCCCATGTCAATAATTGGCTCTGCTACTTTGACCAGTTGGTCCATCCTGGGCATGTATTTGCCGGATGATTGCCACATATCCCGGTAAACCAGACAAAAGCGAATAGTTTTTCCCATTTGTTATCTCGTTTGGATGATGGTGTAGTCCTTTTTGAAATGAATAGCGTTGAATTATGGCCTGATATGATCAGGAAAAGGGGCGTGCCCGTATATGCTGAATACGGGCGCGCCCACCTGACCAGATTTCCACAGCGGCTACGATGGCCGCAATCTTTTCGGGGGAAATATTGTTCGTTTTTTCTTTGGATGTTTCTGGAGGGTTTTCCCATACATGACGACCGTAAACAGCCGGAGTAATACCCTTTTTCTGCCTCTTTTTTTCGCCGAAATTTACAACGAAAATAAGCAAACGGCCGCCCAGTACCACCATACCCAGGATGAAAAAAACGGTACTCATGCCCACGGCCAGCAGCGTTAATGCGAGTTGAAAGTTTTCGTTCAGCATAAAAAACATGCGTTTTAGCGCGCATCTATGTCGCCTGCGTGTAGTCCTTGTCTGCCACAAGGTAGGGATTTGCAATACTTATGTCAATGATTTTCATAGAATGCGAACGTTTTCCATGACATTTGGGGAATTAATACCCAAAGCAAAATTCATGATATTTGTTTTTCTGGCCATAGTCCCCCACTTTTGTTTTACTTGCAGGCGAAATTTTTTCGTCTCATGCTTTTTGATTACTTTTCGTAATAAGAATTCATATTGGGGTTATTCAAGCATCTGATTTATGTCAAAAACCCACCAAACGCTCGAACTCGACAAGGTCGTGATTCGTTTTGCAGGAGACTCCGGTGATGGCATGCAGTTTACGGGCAATGAATTTACCTTCACTGCTGCACTGGAAGGCAATGACCTGGCCACCTTCCCGGACTTTCCGGCCGAAATACGTGCCCCCAGAGGGACGGTTGAAGGCGTTTCCGGATTTCAAATTCAAATCGGGCACGTCAAAATTTTTACTCCCGGCGACCAGGCCGATGTTCTTGTGGCTATGAACCCGGCAGCCCTGCGAAGCAATATGAGGTGGATCCGCAAGGGAGGCAACATCATTATTGATGCCGATAGCTTCGACAAGCGCAGCATTGCCAAGGCCGGCTACGAGTCCAATCCCCTGGATGACGGGAGTCTGGAAGCGTATAAGGTGATTGCAGCTCCCATCTCATCACTTACCAAAAAAGCGTTAGCAGATTCAGGCCTGGACAACAAGTCGGTGATGCGATGCCGCAATATGTTTGTCCTGGGAATGATATACTGGCTGTTTGACCGTAAAATGGAGCATACGCTTCATACCCTGCAACAAAAATTCGGCAAGCACCCTGAAGTTGTGGCTGCCAACAAACGCGCCCTGGAGGCTGGTTATTATTATGCCGAAACCGTTGAGGCTTTGCCTTCGGCCTATAAGATACTGCCCGCCAGACAGGAAAAGGGGCGTTACCGGCACATTTCAGGCAATGTAGCCACAGCCTGGGGGCTCATGGCGGCAAGAGAAAAGTTGGGCAAAACCCTTTTTTACGGCTCCTACCCCATCACGCCGGCTTCGGATGTATTACACGAGCTGGCAAAGCATAAACACCTGGGCGTCATCACCATGCAGGCCGAAGATGAAATCGCTGCCGTATGTAGTGCCATTGGCGCCAGCTATGCGGGCCATATCGGCATTACCGCCTCGGCCGGGCCCGGCATAGCCCTCAAAGGAGAAGCCATTGGGCTGGCCATCATGACAGAGCTGCCCCTGGTAGTGCTCGACATTCAGCGGGGGGGGCCCTCCACCGGGCTGCCAACCAAAACCGAGCAGGCCGACCTGTACATGGCCATGTTTGGCAGAAACAGCGAAAGCCCGGCCATCGTGCTGGCTCCCCACACACCTGCCAGCTGTTTTTATTTAGCCTTCGAAGCGGTGCGCCTTTCCATTGAACACATGACCCCAGTTATGTTTCTTTCGGATGCTTACCTGGCTAATGGTTCTGAACCCTGGAAGTTTCCCAAGATGGCGGATCTGCCTGACATTCATGCTCCACACCCCCGGGCAGATTCCAACGGCCAAATTTATGAACCCTACCGCAGAGAAGCCGCCAGGCTTTCGCGCCAATGGGCAGTGCCTGGTATGCCGGGCAAAGAACACCGCATAGGTGGCCTGGAAAAAGCGGCTATTACCGGCCACGTTTCCTACGACCCCCTTAACCACGAGGAAATGACCCGCCTGCGGGCCGAAAAAGTAGCCCGGGTAGCCCATGACATCCCTCCCCAGGGCGTAGTGGGTAAGGATGAAGGAGAATTGCTGGTGGTAGGATGGGGAAGCACTTATGGCGCCCTGCTCACAGCCGTTGAAGAGCTGCAGGCCCAGGGGAATGACCTCAGCCTGGCCCATTTCAATTACCTCAACCCCTTCCCCAAGAACACCAGGGAGTTACTGGGAAAATTTAACAAAATACTCGTATGTGAGCTCAACCTGGGCCAGTTGGTCAATATTTTCCGCATGCAGTTTCCCGAATATACCTTCGAGCAATACAACAAAGTACAGGGACTTCCCTTTACTGTGTCGGAACTCAAAACTGCCATTCTCAACCATCTTTAACAGCCAAATATCATGTCTCAGCATATCGTTCCTCCTCTCACCCGAAAAGACTTTACCAGCGACCAAACTGTACGCTGGTGCCCGGGATGCGGCGACTACGCCATCCTCAATGCCGTGAGAAATGCCCTGCCTCAGTTGGGGAAAAAGAAAGAAGATTTTGTGTTTATCTCCGGCATCGGCTGTGCGGCACGTTTTCCCTATTACATGGATACCTATGGCTTTCACACCATACACGGGCGGGCCCCTGCTGTAGCTACCGGTACCAAGCTCAGCAACCCTGAGCTGGATGTGTGGATCATTACCGGTGATGGCGACAGCCTGGCTATTGGAGGCAACCATTTTATTCATCTGCTGCGCCGCAACGTCAATGTAAACGTCATTTTGTTTAACAATGAAATATACGGCCTCACCAAGGGCCAATATTCTCCTACTTCCCGGCAGGGACAAATCACCAAGTCCACTCCCTATGGGGCCCTGGACCGGCCATTTGTGGCTGGTGAACTGGCGCTGGGTGCACAGGCCACCTTTTTTGCCCGCACCATAGACGCCAATCCCAAACTCATGACCCAAATTTTTGTGGACTCCTCTAAGCACAAGGGAACTTCCCTGATTGAAGTGCTGCAAAATTGCGTCATCTTTAACGACAATGCATTTGGCCACATTACAGACCGCGCTCACCAGGATGATACCCAGCTCCACCTCGAGCACGGCCAACCCATGATCTTTGGCAAAGAAAAAAACAAAGGCATACGGCTCAACGGGCTGAAACTGGAGGTGGTTACCCTGGGAGAAAACGGCATTACTGAAGACGACATACTGGTGCACGACGCCCATGAGCCAGACCCTGTGCTG
>RFHT01000266.1 GCA_003696835.1 Bacteroidota bacterium | reverse complement strand
TTCGCAGGTATTTTCCTTTCATTTCGGAAGCAGGATTTGGGCTTGGGAGGTAGTACCAGGGCGCCTATCTTTGTCAGGTAGCATTGAGAAAAGCAAATACAGACTTCAACAAACAGCGTCCAATATGTTCAGACTTTTGTTCTTTATAGGCCTTCTTACTGTTTCTGGTCCATTTACTCATGCCCAACATCTGCTTTCAGGCTGGCAGCAGGACGCCTTTATATATATAGGAGGGATGCTTGCTCACGATGCCCTTTCAGAAGAACCCGCTATGCGTGCCCGGCTCCGGGCCCACTCTGTGGAGTTGGCGCAGGCCATTGACAGCCTCCAGCAATTGGTAGCAAAAGTAAATCTTGCCCTGCGGCAACAGCCCACCCCCCAATTGCTGGAAGAGCGGCAAAACTATCAATGGATGATCAGCAATTGCCGCCAAATGCTGAGAACCAATGAGCGGTTGCTGCGCGGCCAGGCTAGTCTCCTTTGTATCATAGAAGAATAATCCTGTTTCATACGAATATTCCCTTTGCCTTTGCTCTTGTAATGATTCCCAAAGTCTTTGCTCTTGTAATTAATCTTTTGACATTCGACACCCGCCCGGAAGGGCGGGTGTTTTTGCTTGTATGCCCATCTCCTCCAGTCTGTCCGCACAAAAAATGGGCCTTTGGATGCAAGCTTTTCTAATTGGGTGCGCTTTTTTGAAGCATCAGTTGGAGAAAGTTTGCAAATACGCACCGATCTTACTAGTTAAAATAAAGGTAAGAAGGACATTTAAAAATATTATTTTTTAATAATCACCTCATTTTCAAATAGTTAAAACCGTTTTATACGATCACCAATGAAATTTAATGATATAATTATTGCATTATTAGAATAATACATAAAACTTATAAAAATCTTGTATAAATAGCTCATACATTTGAAGTATAAACTCAAACAGCGATTATATAGCAAATTTATACTTAATGAAAAAACTTCTAAAAAGAGCTACCCAAGAGCTAAGGATCATCAACTTTCAACTGAAAAAAAACAGCATCTTTGTTGTCCTCACCGCTTTGCACCTGTTGCTTATTGGGCAGGAGGGCAAACATACAGCATGGGCCTCTATGGAAGGCCAGATTGATACTTCCCTGTTGATTATCCAGCACATCAACTACGACAAAGCAGCTGACCAGCCCCTGAGCATACACATGGATGAAGGGCTGTACGGGGCGGAGCGAGGGGCGGAGGCTGCCACTGCCCGCTATGAGGTGGCTGATTCAAAAGAATTTAATATTGAACCGGTGGACCAGGTGTTTGAGATTGGGAAGAAAACCACCTTCGAAGGCCTGCGCACTGCCCATGTGGCCGGCCAGGGCATGATGATGCTGACGGAAGACAATCTGGAGCCACTTCTGTACCTGAGATTTCAAAAGATTTTGAGTTCTGATGTACAGATAAAGGTATATGCAGAAAACGGCCAGCTACTGTACAGCAAGCAGGCAAAAAACCTATATATGGGAACGGAGTTTGTCCTCAACCACCAAAGATGGCCATACGGGACACACACGCTTCAAATACGTTTGAGCAACGGGAAAACCTGGAGCAAGAAAATAAAGAAAGCCGCGCCTTTGGTCTCTTCTGATCATTAACCCAAAGAGGTGGTAGATTGTGGAACGCGAAACACCAACTTATGACAAATGGAATAGAACAAAGGGCGTATTGGGTACCTTTGAAGCGGTATCGCCTCCTGGCAGAGCGTACATTGGACATTGCCTGCCTTCATTTTCTCAATGGTAATTATGAATACGTAAGCCCTGCTTCAGAAAAGGTACTGGGGTATCATCCCTCTGAGCTGGTAGGTAAAAGTCCTTTTGATTATATCCACCCGGATGATGCTGCCGAAGTGGAAAAGAAAACCTACCTGGCGCTGAAAAAAGCAGAAGCCCCTACTCAGTCGAGGGTAAAGTACAGGTACCGGCACAAAGCGGGACATTTTGTGTGGCTGGAGTCTTACCTCATGCCCGTGTTGGACCAAAACGAGCACATTGTACAACTACAAACCAACACCCGTGACCTTACTGCGCTGATAGAGGCACAGCTGGAGACGGAGGATGCCTACGAAAAATTACAGCATATCATTGATGGTTCCAGTGATTTGATTGCTGCCATTGACCAGGAGTTCAGGTTTATCGCTTTCAACAAGGCCTACAAGGCCTTTTTCGAACATTTATGGGGCAGGGAACCGCAGGTGGGCGGCAATTATGTTCAGTTTTTTGAGGACGCTGCCTGCAGCCTGAACCCCTCTATGCAAGCCTGGAGGCGTGCCCTCAGTGGAGAGTCATTTGTTAGAAACGTGGCATACAGGAATGGCGAGGAGTCAAACCATTATAAAATCCGCTATAACCCTGTAAACAACAGCAAAAAGGAGATCATTGGCGCCACTTATTTCATCACGGATATAACGGGAGAAAAGGTACAGCAACAGAAAATAGAGCAACAGCAGCTGGTTCTGGAAGAGGGAGAGAAAATTGCCAACATGGCTTCCTGGGTATGGGATGTCGAAACAAATCACATTGATTATTCCGATCAGCTTTTAAAGGTTGTCGGCCTGGATGCCGGGGAAGTAAGTGGCTTGAGTATATTTGAAAAATGCCTGGAAAGCCGGGTACTGAAGGCCGATTATAACAAGGTGCTTTTTGCCATTGAACGGGCGCGCCAGCAGCATGGGGAATGGGAACTGGAATACCGCATACAATTGCCGGGAGGGGGAGTTCGCTGGCTAAAAAATAAAGGAGGGATCTGGCTGGATGATCAGCGGGTGCTGGGCTCTACCATGGACATCACGGCTGAAAAAGAGGCCGTATTAAAGGTAGGGCGGCTCAACAGGCGCTTGAAAAAAAAGATCAATGAGCTCGAAGAAAAAAAGCGGGAACTGGAGAAGACAAATAACTACCTGGACAACTTTGTACATGCCACCGCCCATGATCTGCGCTCGCCCATTGCCAATCTCAACCAGATCATGGAGTTGCTGTTTATGACTTATTCTGAGGAAGAGCCCATATTCAGCCAGCTGAAATCCTCTGTAGAAAGGCTGGACCGTACAGCCAGCGGATTGATAGAGATCATTGATGCCCAGAGAATTGAAAACAACAGCATTAAGCACATCTGTTTTGATAGCTGCCTGCGCATGTTGAAGGAGGAAATGGCCGAAACCATTGCGGCCAGAAACGCCTGTATGCATGCACAGTTTGACGTGGCATCTATCTGCTATGTAGCACCTTATCTGGAGAGTATCATGAGAAACTTGTTTCAGAATGCCTTGAAATATGCTTCCCCTCAACGCAAACCCATTATCCAGCTTCATACCATGATGGAGGATGGCTATGTGCGCTTGTCTGTACAAGACAACGGCATTGGCATAAACCTCCAGGAAGCTGGCAACCGTTTGTTTCGCCCCTTCAAACGATTCACCGACCAGGCCCAGGGCAATGGCATCGGGCTGCACCTGGTAAAAAGCATGGTGGAAAAAAACGACGGCAAGATTGAGGTGATCAGCCAACCTGGTGCAGGCACCACTTTTTATGTTTACCTAAAACCATATTGTATCAATGACTAATTCGTTACCTTGTACACATCCCCTGGCTTCGTACTTGTTACCGTCTCTGAGGCAAAAGGCGCCGCTTCCCTTTCTGAATTGTGCCCTTCCCGCATCGGCAGAAGGTAATGGAGGCGGTTCTGATCATCCCCCTGATGCCCCGCTGCCGGCAGAAGGGGAAAAAGAAGCCTCCCCTTACCACATACTGTTGATCGATGACGACCAACTGAACAACAGCCTGCTCGTGCTGAGAATCCAGGCATTGAGGCAGCAGATTGAATGCAGCATGTGTCTGAACGGAGCAGAAGCCCTCCAAAAGCTCACTGCTCTGGAAAAAGGTCATAATGACAGGGCCTTTCCGGATATGATACTGCTTGATATAGATATGCCCGTGATGAACGGCTTTGAATTTTTGAGGCAGTATGAAAAGCAGTTTTATGCCCGGCATAGAGCTACGCGCATTTTAATGGTAAGTTCATCTACTCTGAAAGAAGACCGCAGAAAAGTAGATGCATTTGAGATCGTATCCCAATTTGTGAGTAAACCATTTCCCTTGTCGCTGATTCCCTGAGGGGCCAGCAACTGTACTGCGTAGCTAATGCCACTACCATGAAGGCGTAATTTTTAACCTCATCAATATGCTAAATCAAAAAATAAAAATCATGCTGATAGATGACGATGAGATCAATAACTTCATCTTCATCAAGTTGATCAAGGAAGCGGGCATACGCGCGAGTTGTACCACCAGTACCAACGGGCAGAAAGCCCTGCGAAAGCTGAAAAAGTGGCACCATGAAGGGGGCAAGCATTATCCCGACCTCATTTTGCTGGATTTGGACATGCCCGTGATGGATGGTTTTGAGTTTTTGGAAGAATACGAAAAGCAGCTTTATCCTTCCCACCAGCATGTGCAACTGTACATGCTGAGCTCCTCTATCCGCAGCGAGGACCGCAGCCGGGCCAGGTCTTATGCTTCGGTGAGCAATTTCATTTCAAAGCCCTTACCGATTCCGGCTCTGCAGGAGATTTTGGTGCAGTACCAGCTGACCCAAAGGCGCAGTAGCAGCAGCTGAAAGCCCGGTAGAGAACAACAAGCCGCTCAATTGCCTCATGGCAATTGAGCGGCAGTTTGAATAACATATCTTCCTTAGTCTTGCAATACAGAGTGTTCCTGTATCACCTTTTGCTGAATGGTTTGCAGGGTGTGGATCACCACTTCGGGGCGGGGCGGGCAGCCGGGAATGTAGGCGTCAACGGGCAGGAAGTTATCCACGCCCTGTACCACCCCGTACACGCGGTGCATACCGCCAGTGGAAGCGCAGGCGCCCATGGCCACACACCACTTGGGGTCGGGCATCTGGTCCCAGATCCGCTTGACGGCATGGGCCATTTTGTAGGAGCACCACCCGGCCACGATCATGAGGTCGGCCTGCCTGGGCGAGAAGCGAAACACTTCACTCCCGAAGCGGGAAACATCGTATTTGGGTCCGGCAAAAGCCATCATCTCAATGGCGCAGCAGGCCAGGCCCATGGGCATGGGCCACATGGCATTGGCGCGTGCCCAGTTGGTGAGGGCATCGACGGTAGTGAGTAAAAACCCTTGTTTTGCTAATGCTTTTTCTAAACCCATTCCTTCTTAATTTTTGCGTTGTATATTAGGCGTTGCTCAACTCCATTTCAGGCCTCCCTTTTTGTACACATAG
The DNA here is from genome assembly GCA_003696835.1 of Bacteroidota bacterium. Taxonomy (GTDB): domain Bacteria; phylum Bacteroidota; class Bacteroidia; order J057; family J057; genus J057. Next base: position 2,202 of record RFHT01000266.1, on the reverse strand, counting down.
ATGTAGCCGATAAAGAGTATGGCCACAAACACCAGCATTTCTATAAAGGGAAACATGCCAAACTGCGTGAGCAGTTGTTTGTACTGCACTGCCCAGGGATACATAAAGACCACCTCTATATCAAAGAGGATAAAGAGCATGGCAATGAGGTAAAACTTCACCGAGAAGCGCTCGTGGGCAGAGCCTACGGGGTCCATGCCGCTCTCATAGGCAGATGCTTTGAGGTTGGACGGGCGGTAGGGGCCTAGCAGGCGCGAAAGGTTGGTCAGCAGCAGGCCAAGTATAATGGCGATCCCAATGAGGATAAAAATTGGTACGTAGGAAACAATGGGGCTTATAGCAGATGTATCCATGTAAGCTGTGTTCTTTGAGGGGGTAAATATATTTACATTTTGCTAGTATGCCAAAGCCTGGGTCAAATAAAAAAAGGGAGGTAAAATACCTCCCGATTTTGTTACCTGCAAAATGATGTCCTAGTTGAGGTTTACGTTACGCAACTTTTCAAGTTCGGCAATCATTCTGGTAAGCTTCCGGTTTTGTCTTTCGCCAAGATTTCTTACACCTACTCTTTCTGCTTCGTGGATCATGTCCAGCCGGGTTCCGATTTGTCTGAAGGTTAAAGCGCCGGGGTCCGACTTGGTTCTGTTTTTAACGATCTCTTTTTGCAGAAAGCTTTTGGTCGCCAAAATCTTGGCGTGCAACTCCTGTGAACTCATATACTTTGTTAATTTGAGGATACATTAAACCTAAGTTGGTCGCAAATGTAGCAACTTTTTTGATAAAAACAAAATTATTATTGTTTTTTTACGTGAATTGGCCAAAATTCCGGCTTGAATGGTTTTTCTTTTGGGAGCAAAGGCCGAAAGGAAAACGATTGACCGCCTCATAGCGGGCTGCCGGGGCTTTTTTGGCACGCCCGTCCGGGGCTAACAGCTTATGGGGAAATAAGACCGGAGGGGTAGCTGTATCTGGGAAAACGATTGCCTTATCTACCCGTGAAAGCAAATGGATAGTACGATGATTGAAGAAAAGTAAACTGCCGGTAAATATTACCTTTTTTTTACGGGATATTTCATGGGGTATGAGACGTCCCAGTCGCCCCTGGAGATTTTGGTCAGGCGGGGCCGCAGCATCCTTCTCCTGAAAGGGGAGATGTGGTCGGTAAACAGTACGCCTTCGAGGTGGTCGTATTCGTGCTGTACAATGCGCGCCCGCATACCCGTAAAGGTTTGAGTACGCTCCCTGAAATCCTCGTCAACGTATTTCAGCGTGATGGTGTCCGGCCGCTGTACTTCCTCCCGGATGTCGGGTATGCTTAGGCAACCTTCTTCAAAGCCCCATTTTTTACCCTGCTCCTCAATTTTACGGGGATTGATAAACACTTGCTTGAACGACTTGAGGGAATCTGCCTCTTCAGGTGCAAGGCTTTCCATGGGGCTTCCGTCCACGATAAACAGGCGAATGGGTATGTCCACCTGCGGGGCGGCCAGGCCTACCCCCATGGCATTGTACATGGTTTCGTACATATTCTCAATCAGCTCTTTCAATTCCGGGTAATCCGGTCCGATCTCTACGGTTTTGATTCTCAGGGTCGGATGGCCGTAAGCCACAATGGGTAAGATCATGTATATATTTTAATTAGGTACTATGTTGTAAATATTCCTGCAGCATAATGGTAGCCGCTACCTGGTTAATCAGGTATTTATCCCTCCGCCTTTTTTTATTTACATTGGCCTGAACCATGCTTTGCATGGCCATTTTGGAGGTAAGCCGTTCATCCCATCTGATGACCTCCATTTGCGGCCAGGTGGCTTTGATCCAGGCCTCAAACTCCCGCACAGCAGCAGTGGCATGGGTGTCGCTGCCATCCATGCGCAGGGGGTAGCCCAGCAAAATGGCATCTATGGTATGGGCTGCAATAAGGTCTTGCAGCCTGGGCCTGAGTGCTTGGGTGTCCAGGCTCTCCAGGCCCGTGGCAATGATGCGCTCCGGGTCGGTCCAGGCAAGGCCAGTGCGCTTTGCCCCGTAGTCTATGGCGATTATTCTGCCCATCGGGCAAAGTTACATATCTGCCGGGCTAAGTCCAATAAACAAACAATTTTGGTATCTATTCAGCATATACCTGCTGCAAAAAAGGGGGAATACCCCAATAGTGCCTTCATTGAGCATGCATACATGAAACTTTGTTTTTGTCAACCACCC
>RFHT01000265.1 GCA_003696835.1 Bacteroidota bacterium | reverse complement strand
GGGTGGTTGACAAAAACAAAGTTTCATGTATGCATGCTCCATGAAGGCACTATTGGGGTATTCCCCCTTTTTTGCAGCAGGTATATGCTGAATAGTTACACTGTGATTCACAATTTTTCTTCCTATCTTACTGCGCGATTCAGACCACAGAAATTCGAAGGAAAAACCGGCTGTTTTTATGACCCACCATTACCAAGACCATGACCAACACTACGTAGCGGTTGACAACATCATTTTTGGATTTGATGCGCCTGACTTAAAGCTGTTACTCATTCGCAGGAAGTTTCAGCCCTGCATGGGTCAATGGTCGCTGATGGGGGGATTTGTGAAAAAAGACGAAAGCCTGGACCAGGCAGCTGCCCGGGTGGTGGAAGAACTGACGGGCCTGCAAAATGTGTTCATGGAGCAGGTACACACCTACGGGGCAGTGCAGCGGGATACCGAGGCACGCACCATCTCCGTGGCCTATTTCACCCTCATCAATACCGCCGACTACGACCCCGCCCTGGGCCTGAAGCACGGCGCGGAGTGGTTTGACATCAAGCAATTTCCCCCGCTTATATTTGACCACCAGCACATGGTGGAAAAAGCCCTGCAGGTGCTCAGGCGCAAAAGCCGTACTGAACCCCTGGGCTTTAATCTGCTGCCCGAAAAATTCACCATCCCCCAGCTGCGCGTTTTGTACGAGGCCATCAATCAAACGGAGTTTGACCCCGGCAATTTCAGTAAAAAACTCAAGGCCATGAATGTGCTGGTGAAGCTGGATGAAAAAGACAAAACTTCCTCCAAAAAAGGGGCCTACTACTATCGTTTTGATCAGCAGCGCTACGAGGAACTGGTGGCACGTGGGCTGGCCTTTTCATTGTAGAAAAAATATTCCTAGATTCGTGTTCACTCATAAATGTGTTATGCACATTTAATCCACCCTACTACTATGAAAGATGACCTGGTCATTGGCATGGATTATGGCACCGACTCCGTGCGTGCGGTGCTCACCCAGGCCTCAAACGGGCGCATGCTGGCCACGGATGTGTTTTACTATCCGCGCTGGGCCAAAGGGCTGTACTGCGATGCTGCCCACAACTGCTTCCGCCAGCACCCTTTGGACTACCTCGAAGGCCTGGAGGCTACGATCAATAAGGTACTGGAGGGCCTTTCGCCTGCCCGGCGGCAGGCGGTGCGCGGCATAGCGGTGGATACCACCGGCTCCACGCCCATAGCCGTTGACCGCAGCGGCACACCCCTGGCCTTTCAGCAGGCCTTTGCCCACAACCCCAACGCCATGTTTGTGCTGTGGAAAGACCATACGGCCATAGCGGAGGCCGAAGCCATCAACCGGCACAATGCCGCCTGGCCCACCGACTACCTGCGTTATGTGGGGGGCATTTACTCTTCGGAATGGTTTTGGGCAAAAATTCTGCACATTCTGCGCACCGACGAGGCGGTGCGGGAGGCAGCTTATTCCTGGGTGGAGCACTGCGACTGGATTCCGCATGTGCTCACGGGCGGGCAGGACATCCACCAGCTGCGGCGCAGCCGCTGCGCCGCGGGCCACAAGGCCCTGTGGCACGAAGACTTCGGCGGCCTGCCGCCCGATGCGTATTGGACGGCCCTGGACCCCCTGCTTTCGGGCCTGCGCCAGCGGCTGTACCGCCATACCTATACCGCCGATGTGGCAGCGGGCACCCTCTGCGAGGAATGGGCCCAAAGGCTGGGCCTGTCGCAGGAGGTGGTGGTGAGTGTGGGCGCCTTTGATGCCCACATTGGCGCAGTGGGGGGGGAAATAAAGCCCTACTACCTTAGCCGCATCATGGGCACCTCCACCTGCGATATTTTGGTGGCCCCCAATGAAGAAATGGGCGACCGCCTGGTAAAAGGGATTTGCGGGCAAGTGGACGGCTCGGTGGTGCCGGGCATGCTGGGCATGGAGGCGGGGCAGTCGGCTTTTGGCGATGTGTATGCCTGGTTCAGGGAGGTGCTGGCCTGGCCCCTGAAGGAGCTGGCAGGCAGTGGGTTGGTTACGGAATCACAGGTGGAGAGCTGGGTGGAACAGCTCATTCCTGCCCTGAGCGAAGCAGCAGCCAGGCTGCCGCTGAAAGCGGGCAGCGAGCTGGCACTCGACTGGCACAACGGCCGCCGTACCCCTGATGCCAACCAGGCCCTCAAAGGCGCCCTCTTCAACCTCAACCTGGGCAGCGATGCCCCCCGGCTGTTTAAGGCGCTGGTGGAAGCCACCTGCTTTGGCTCCAAAGCCATTGTGGATCGCTTCGCCCGCGAAGGGGTCCCCATCAAAGGCATTGTAGCCCTGGGCGGGGTGGCCCAAAAGTCGCCTTATGTGATGCAAACCCTGGCCAATGTGCTGGAAATGCCCATACAGGTGGCTGCTGCCATCCAGAGCTGTGCCCTGGGGGCGGCCATGTTTGCCGCTACGGCTGCGGGCCTTTATCCGGACGTATGGTCGGCTCAGCAGGCCATGGGGGCAGGCTTTCAGGCTACCTACCATCCCCAGCCCGAAAGCAGCAACTACTACCGCAGCCAGTATGAGCTGTACCTGAAAGCCGGGGCCTGTGTGGAAAAGTTGAGTAGGTAGAAAAGGGAGGAAAAAGCTATTTTGGGACAAATAAACCCTTAAATATTTTTTTATGCGAAAATTCATTCTGTTAAATCGTTATTGGTTTGGCTGCAAATGGGTAACATTGCTGATGCTACCCTTGTGCAGCCTGCATGGACTCATAGGGCAGCAAACCATGGAGTTACTTCCCGTACAGGACAATAGCCTGTACGAAGACACCGGCGGCAACCTCAGCAACGGCAGTGGGCAGCACATCTTTGCCGGGCGCAATGGAAAGTCCTTTAATTCGCGCCGCAGGGCCCTGTTGTTATTTCAGCCTGCGCGTGTACTGCCCTCCGATGCCGTTATCGATAGCGTTTGGCTGCGGCTGTATGCCAGCCAGGCGCCCGATACGGTGGAGCGGCGCATTCAGATCCGGGCGCTGTTGAATTCCTGGGGAGAGGGCAGCTCGGATGCAGCCGCCAATGAAGGCGGCGGAGTGCAGGCCACGGCCGGAGATGCCACCTGGAAGCACCGCTTTTACGATACCCTCAGCTGGGAACAAGCAGGAGGAGATTTTGCCGATGCGGTACTGGCCAGCCAAATGGTCAAGGGCAAGGAGCGCTACTATCACTGGTCGGATACGGCCCTGACTGCCTCTGTGCAGGCCTGGCTGCAGGATTCTACCCAAAATTTTGGCTGGATCTTGCTGGGCGAAGAACAAACGACCCGCACGGCCCGCCGTTTTGCCAGCCGGGAACATCCCGATTCGGCCCTGCGCCCGCATTTGTTTATCCGCTATCACCGGGCTACACCCATAGCGGAGCACCCAGGGGAGCATGTGGTAAGAGTTTTTCCCAACCCCACTAGCGGCAGGCTCATATTGGAATGGAACCGGCCTGTTACTGCGTTCTTCCAGCTCAAACTTTACGATGCCACTGGCCGCTTGTTGCAATCCTGGCAAAACCGCTCTTCCAGCCGAGTGCCTTTGCAACTGGATTACCCTACCGGCATGTATTTCCTGCATATTCAATATGCCGGGTCCCATAGGGTGGAAAAGATCGTGTTAGTCCAATAAAAAAAGGAAGTGCCATCAAGACACTTCCTCAGCTTCTAAACAGGACACCCTATGTACACATAAGATTAACCCATTATGTCCTGTCAGAAAAAAACATTTACTTCATCAACTTCAGGGTTTTAAGGGGTAGTCCTTCCAATTGCAACTGAATCATATACACACCTCCCTCCGCATTTCTGAAATCAAGTTTTTTACTGTTTATGCCACTGCTCAACTGCCAGGTGGTCTGATAAAGCTCTCTGCCCAGCATATCTACCACACGAAGGTGTGTCAGCCCGGCCTGCGGCGCATATATTTGCAAATTGGCATAGTCTTGTACAGGCGAGGGGAATAGCTTCACTTCAAACTGGTTGAGCAAAGCCGGGTCAATGGGGGTAAGCACGCCTCGGACCAGGTGCACACTGGCTCCCATGCCATTGGTACATACACTGCCGTCAGTAGCCACTGCCCGGTGATACAGAGAGAGGGTATCACCAATGCCCAGCCCAGCCATCATGAGGAAGGTATCAATCTCAGCAAAATTAACGGCAAAAACGGTACTTGGCCCTACATTTACGTCCTGTACAATGATGTTGAAACCGGGGTCCAGCGCTACCTGCCAGTGATATGCCAGGATATTGCCATCGGGCTCTGAAGCAGGAGTCCATGAAGCCATAAACAAGGAGTCTGGATTACCGGCAATTTCAATGGTCATTCCATCAGCAGGCATCATGATGGTGGCTTCGTCTGAAGGGAAGAAATTACTTTCAGGCAAAATTTGTCCACGAAGCTCACCCGGAGCATACTCAGTAGAATGCAGGTTAAAATACAACATGCCATTCATTAATGCAGTCAACTGGTCTTCGGTCAGCATATAGGTATTGCTGTCGGCCTGGTAAACTCCCATTTTGCCACTGGGAGCCACATCGGCATGCAATTCTTTCTGGATTCCGCCATTCATTCCGGCCTGGCCCATGTGGAGGTGGCTGCCTCCTGCAATGTCGTGATTAAACTCGCCCGTGAGGTTTTCGAATCCTCCGGTAAGGGTGAGCCTGTTGCCGTTGAGTTCCAGCTTGAGGGCCCCACTGCCTGTAGAGGATACAGGCTGTACTTCGTTTTTACCAGCCATGGTAGTAGTGAAATAGGCCATTGCCTGGGGCAGGATTTGCCCTCTAATTTCTCCGGGGTTATAATCAGCGGTATGAATATTTACATACAGCATCCGGCTTTTGAGGCTATCCATCATACCGGGAGTGAGAGTAAAGGTATTATCCATCAGGGCAAATTTGCCGGATCGGTTGTCGGGGGCCAAATCGGGGTGCAAGTGAAAGAGTATGCCTCCATTAAGCCCGGCGAAATTGCCATGAATGTGTGAGCCCCCTGCAATATCGGGGTTAAAATCACTACTCAGGTCGGCAAAGGACCCACTACCCATGAGCTGGTCGCCTGTGAGCTCAAACATGATGGCGCCATGGCCGGTAGAGTTTACAGCCTTTGGCTGACTGCTTCCGGAGAGGGTAGCATTAAAGTAGAGGGTAGCTTCGTGCAAGAGCTGCCCCCTGATTTCGCCCGGGCGGTTGTCGTTGGTATGAATGTTGGCATATACGCCCCGGGCTTTCAGGGTATCCTTCATCCCATCGCTCAGGTCAAAAACGTTGTTAGCGGCTTCAAACACGCCGCTCCGTCCATCGGTGTCGAGGGTGGGGTGAAGGTGAAATTTGATGGGCCCATTGCTACCCGCCATAGCCAGGTGCAAGTGAGCCCCACCGGCTACATTCTCGTTAAATTCACTTCCGAGGTTCATAAAGGAACCGGAAACCACCATTTTTCCTCCCCGAATTTCTGCTTTTAAGCCTCCCAGCCCGGTAGTAAGTACGGGGGTAACCTGGTTGGTACCGGAGAGGAATGCATTGAAAAAATACGCACCTTCGGGTAATACTTGTCCCCGAAGTTCACCGGAGGGGTACTTTTGGGTGTGAATGTTTACGTAAAATTGCCGTCCCATTAAGGCCATCATTTGTGCCGAGTCAAGCACAAAAATATTGTTGGCTACTTCAAATTTCCCAGAGCGGTTATCAGGCCCCAGTGTGGGTTCGAGGTGGAAGGCGATGCCGCCATTACGACCTGCATAGCCCATGTGTAAATGGGCACCGCCAGCCACGTTTTCATTAAAATCGCTGCTAAGATGTTGGAAGGAGCCCGACACCATGAGCATGGAGTCAACCAGTTCGAGTAATACTTCGCCCGTTCCCATGCTATTGACTACAGGTACTTCGTTGCTTCCGGAGAGGTGTGCCCGGAAGCGGACTTTTGCAATTTTGCCTACCTGCCCGCGAATTTCGCCCGGTGCATATTTGGTGGTGTGGATATTGGCATAGTAATTTCTGGCCCTGAGTGCCATCATTTGGTCCTGGGTAAGGGTAAAGGTATTGCTGTCGGCCTCAAAAACCCCACTTTTTCCATCGGCGTTTACCGAAGCATGCAGATGCAGGTCTATCCCCCCATTTTCACCAGCCATTCCGAGGTGGAGGTGTGCACCACCGGCCACATTTTCATTAAACTCCCCATCCAGGTTCATAAAGGCCCCTGTCACGGTGAGTTGGTCGCCTAGGAGGTCCAAAGCCAAAGCCCCGCTACCCTCCGAGATACGCGAAGGCACTTCATTGCTACCAAAAAGATTGGTCATATAGCGGGCCGCAGTATTGGGCAAAATCTGACCTCTGATCTCTCCAGGAGGGGATACCGTGGTGTGAATATTGACGTACATCTGGCGATTTTGCAGAGCTGTTTTTTGTTCCGGGGTGAGCCCAAAGGTATTATTGACCATCTCATAAATGCCACCATGCAGGTCTGCATCCAGAGTGGGCACCAGCTCAATCTGGATACCGCCGTTTTGGCCTGCATACCCCATGTGAATATGGGAGCCACCCGCCACGTTGGGGTTAAACTCTCCTCTGAGATTGCCGAAGTGTCCCATCAGCTTCAAGGTATCTCCTGTCAGGTCCAAATAAACCTTGCCGCTTCCCATCGTCATAACGGGGAGTACTTCCTGGCTGCCGCTGAGCTCAGCCACATATTCGGCTTCGGCCATGAAGTTGTTAATCCAGAACCCAGCTCCCAGGTCTTCGCCCCCTCCAACAAAGGTATAAGGGCCTTCTCCCATGATGTACTGCCCCGCAGTCCAAATGCCTTTTGCAGCTGCCACGCTTTCCCGACCATTCCCGGCACTGCCATACTGCATAAAATCTACCATGTTGTTGGGATCACTAAAGGCCCCTGTTGGCAAATAAAGTCCAACATCGGCAGCGGCATCATCAATAGCAAAGCCTGAAACCATTACGGTATCACCACTTCCTAACATCAATGAGCCACTTTCTAGTGTTAAGGCAGAAAGCGGCCCCGGTGCATATACAAATTTGGAACACAAACGATAGCCAGAAACATCTACCATCGAACTGCCAAAGTTCTTAATGGCAAATACATCGTTTGTAGGATCTACTTTAATAAAGCGGATCTGTGCCTGGAGCAAGCCTGCTCCCAGCATCAAGTGAAAAAGTAAAATTATATGTCTCATGCATCAGACGGGTTAATGGTTTAAAATAAAGTAGAAAAATAGGGAAGTTTTTAGATAGATACGAGAAAAGATGTGGTCTAAAATTAAACGTCTAATGTGTTTTTTTTAAAAAAAATCATAGCACTACTATGTTCATACAATGGTTTTTTATATTTAAATAAAAAGTCTGTCCCCTTTCTCGCATGAGCTATTTTTACCCAAATTTGAAATATGAAGAGCGCATAGAGAGAAATCATCTACCAACACCATAACAGCCGGGCATAAGCCCGGCTGCTTCACAAGTGGTACACACATAAAAAAAAACCACACATTATCTTCGGCGTCTTCGCTGGCCTTTGATGCGAAGTTCCTCTATGCGATCAAGTTGGCGAATGATGCTTTCGTACAGGGCGGCATTCTGCTGTCTGCTGATCACCACGGTGCCGTCGGCATCGGTGTCGGCTGCTTCCAGGGCATCGAGGGATACCACCTGGCACCAGTCCACCGGGCGCAGGTCCAGCACCGTCATCAGGGTGCTGTCGGTGCCCAGAACTACATCCCGCACCTTGGCCTTAAAGCGGATTTCGTTGGAAATTTCCAGGCGCAGGGGCACGGTATCCATGCTGGAATTGACAAAATTGCCCTCCAATACCACGGCGGGGCCGTCATTGATGCCTTCCAGCTCTATTTCCAGCTCAATGCGCTCATAGGGGCCTGGCAGCAAGTTGAGGGGATTGGGCAGGGCGATAGCCGAGTCAGGATTCAGGTTGACCTGAAAGCGCTGCTCCTGCTCAAACTCAATTTTGCCTCCCGACTGCGGGCGAGCTTCGAATTCAATTTCCTCCACAAACACAAAGCCTCCAGTAAAGCTAAGGGCACCGGCCTGGGCCGTTTTGTTTACCTCCCCCACTTGTTTGTCCAACTGCAGGGACAGTTCCATGTCGGAACCAGGATCCACTTCAGGGGGCGTTACAGTTTCACATGCCCACAATACCACACAAAGCATCAGGGATTTCCACACTAATTGTTTCATGATTTTAGATAGTTTTTGAGTTAAACGACATACGAGATGATGTACAGGTGTTTCGACTGGCCTGGTTCAGGTTGTAATCTGATACAGAGCTTTTTTGGTTAATTAGGGAATGTAAAAATTAAAAAGGTTCATTTTTGTGTTTTTAAAATTACGTTAAATTCATCTTTCCATCGGGCACATGTTATGTGAAATTAAAAATGGTCAAAAAGAAGGGGAGGGAGGTGGCCCTCGCCTCCCCCTGCTATGAGTTGCATTAGCAACATCAGGGTATGCAGCATTAAAAGATCATGATATTCTGGTTATACATCTGCTCGTCTTGCGTGATGAGAAACAAATGGTACACCCCGGCGGGTAGGGTGGGAAAGCGCAGCTGTAGCTGATGCCTGCCCGGGTGGATCTTCCAGTCGGAGAAGTACACTTTCTGCCCGTTTTGGTTGTACAGGCCCACCTGTATGTGCTGAACGGACTGGCTTTCCACGGGCAGGAAGAAGGTTTGTTTGCCGGGGTTGGGAAAAATCAGGCCAAAACTGACCGTCTGGCCCAGGCGGTCCCCCAGGGCGGTTTGTCCACCAGCCTGGATGTTGCGAAACTGGCCGGTGGCCACCTGGCCGTTCAACTCTACGTAAAAGGCGCCGTTTTTGGGCTGCACCGCTTCTGCACGCACCAGTTCATAGGTGGGGCTGAGGCTGGGCACCTGCAGGCGCATGAGCACCACTTCCTGGCCGGCCTGCCACTGTACACCCACGGTATCCATGGGCAGCAGCCCGAATCCCACAAAGGTCTGATACACAAAGGTGCCATCGGACCAGCTTTGCCCGGCCGGCTGCATGGGGATGTACTGGGCTTCCAGGGGCGGCTGGCTGATGGACAGGGCGTGCAGCTCTGCATCATTCCACCTGAGGGTAAACTGCACATTGGACACCAGGCCCTGAAAAGTGGCCTGTGGCAGGAGGCGCACTTCCAGTTGCTGGTCAGCAGTTTCCAGCGAAAGATCGATCAGGGGTTGGGCACGCATGCAGTAAGGAATCAGGAGGAATAAGCAGGTTGAGAAAACTAAATACCGATATGCTTGTTTATTCATGGTTCGGGTGTTAATGTTATTCTTCAATAACAGACTCAATGACGCGGTTTAGGGTACTTCCAATGGTGTTGCGGAGGGTGGTTCTGTCGCAATTATGCCCCAGGTAATCCACCTTTCCGTCCAGGTTCAGGTCTTCGTTCCAGTAGCCATTTACTACCATGCCGGGGTCATTGCCTCCCAGGCGCAGCAGGATGAGCCTGCGGTCGTTTCCGGGGCCGCTTTGGCTGATGTGGCCATCCTGGTTGATGTCGCCCGCATACAGGCCATATTTCCCCCCTTCCAGCCTGACCAGTTGGGCCTCTCCGGCTGCCTGGCCAGGACCAGTACTGAAGTCCCAATGGAGTTTGCCCTGTGTCGAAATGGGTACGGGGGCAGGCGTCATCACCCTCAGGTGGTTTCGGTGGTGCAGCAGCACGTAATAGTCGTCCGGCTCCACAAAAGCCTCAGGAGCTTTATAGGTCCTGGGGTCCACTATGTGGCCGTCTTCCAGTAAGAGGGCGGGAATAAAGGCCTTGCTTCCGGCCGGTCCGGGATCGTTTTTATCTCTGAGCTCTATGAGCACCCAATCCACCACCTGGGGGGAGAAGAAGCTGGCACTGAGGGTATCGGCCTGCGGGTATGGCTGCATGCGGGGCAGCAAGTTGTTTTGTTGCAGGCTGGTGCGCATGCTGTGGGTGGTGCTGTCATATCCTCCCTGCAGATAGGCCTGGAGTTCCAGCTTCACCCGGGGTATGCGCACCACAAAGCTTTGGGTGTTTTGGGTATTGAGGTGATTGACGGGAATTTGGGTGCCATCGGGCCGTATGAGCACCGCCTGGCTGATGGAGATGGTGAAAAATGCCGACTCGGACAAAGCGCCCAGTTCTCCTATGTCTTCAACAAAAATGACCACCCCACCTCTCGCGATGCGTCCTCCACCAGTGACGCCCCGTCGGTTGTAGCGGGCAATGCCAAACTGGATGCGCCGGTTGCGCCGGTTGGCCAGGCTCATGCGGGCCAGAGGGGCGGCGTCGCCGCCCAGCCAGGAGCTGTCGGTTTGGATGAGGGGCAAGCTGCTCAGGGGCAGGTTGTAGTCCAGCTGAAAGGCCACACCATAGGCGTCTTCCACCATGCCCCCGGCTGTGTTTTCCAGCACCAGGTCAAAAAAGAGGGTATCCCCCAGGTTTACGGTGTTTTGGGCAGCCTCCAGGTGCAGGGAAAGGGGGCTGAGCTCGGTGCTCACAATGCTGGCGCTTCCATCCGTGGCGTTTTGCTCTATAAGTTGGGCGTCCTGCAGGATGTTTACTTCTCCGTCGCCGTCGCAGTCGGCGTGTTTGAGGTTGACCCCGGCTGCCCAGGCATTGGAGGGCGGAAAACTTTCCGCCCATGCCGGGCCGTCCTGGGGAATAAATGCAGGGGATGCATTGGGACGAGCAGGCCCAAGAGTGCCATGCACCGTCCCCAGCGTCAAGAAGTCGAGTATATCCACTATTCCGTCAGCTGTCACATCCCCTGGCCACACGCAATCACCCGTTAAGTTCACCAACATTTTGTCGTCATCTTCATTTCCACATTCATCCACCACAAAGAGTTGTACCTCTCTGCTTTGGGTTACGCGTAATTGTCGTTCTGTCCCCAGCAGCTCGCCTGTATTCTTGTCGCGCCACTCGTAGCTGAGGTGAGGAATGCCGGCATCCAGCACCATGGCCGGGGCACAAAGGGTGGAGTCCATCAGGTTGAGTTTGGGTTTGTCTTCTACGGTAATGCTCACCTTTGCCTGGTCGGCGCAATCGGCGTCGCGGGCAATGAGGATTACTTCATAGGTGCCTTTATTATCGAAGGTATAGCTAAACTGCTGGGCGTTACTCATGGTGATGCCGTTCACCTTCCATTCCAGGCTGGTGGCCTGGGTAGAAAGACTGGTAAACTGCAGGCTGCCTCCCCGGCAGGTACGTATATCTTCGGGGCTGATGATGGCCCGTACCTGACAGTGGGCGTTGCTGCAGAGAATGTCCATGGAAGATGCTAAGGCATTCAGGCGAGGGTTCATGTTTTGCACTGCCAGGTTGGGCATGCCTTGCTGCAGGGTGACAGCAGTGGCCTGTGGCCACTGGTCGGAGAGGTGGGTCAGGGCCAGCTCTGCTTCCAGGCAACCACTGTTGCCCACCACATCGGCCTTGACCAACTGCAGGCCGCCCGACTCCCTGTTGGCCAGCAGGGCAGCTCCACCGTCAAGGGTATGTTGCAGGGTGAGGGCAAACAGGCTGGTACTGTC